>JAYPXF010000104.1:16048-20125 GCA_038154405.1 Verrucomicrobiales bacterium
TCACCCACCCGGCAGATCGAGGGATCGGGATTGAATCCGGGAAGGATCGGATTGCGAATCATTACAGCAGAATCATTGAACTTGCTCATGCGCGGGAACCAAGAGGAGGAAGGTAGCAAAAGCGATCCACACTTGAATGACGCTAAGTGACAATGATATGTCAATTACAGACGTCTGATGAACACCCGCCCCCGGCCCCATATTTTGTTTCTCCCGTGCTATCGCGATGAACGAATGCTTGAGGGAATCTGCCGGTTTGCATTTGAGGAAAACTGGATTTTGGACACCGGCTATTACCATACGGGGTTGCTACCGCAGTCATGGGACGGCGACGGAATCCTCTGCATGCTCCACGTGCCCAAGGCGAATCCGAAGCTCAGCGCCTTCATCAAGGCCCACCGCTATTGTCCTACGGTCGATCTGTCGAGAAACGATCCGGTGATCGAATTGCCCCGGGTGCTGCAGGATAATCGTGGCATTGGAAAAATGGGCGCGGAGCACCTTGCTTCACTGGGCTGTCGTCAATTGGGATTTGTCATTCACAAACAGAACCACTTCCACCAGGAACGGTTTGAAGGATTCAGAGAAACGGCCGAGAGGTTGGGATTGTCGGCGACCTTGCTCAAAGCCCCGAGCAATTTCGTGACCCGCGACAGCAGTCCGGACTGGCTCCTCCAGCATCGGCCGACCAACGACGCGCCCTTTGGCGTGATGGCCGCCGCGGACTACCTCACCCAATGGGTTACGAAAGCCTGTGCGATGGCCGAGCTTGCCATTCCCGAAGACGTCGCTGTCCTTGGCGTCGACAACTGCCGCGAGATCTGCGAATTGGCGCCCGTGGCGATAAGCAGCATCGACAACAACGCGTTGCAACACGGCTACCAGGGCGCGCAACTGTTGAATGACCTGCTGAACGGATCTCCCCCGCCGACTGCGCCGATCCGCGTGCTTCCCGGCGCGCTGCATGTTCGGCAATCCACCAGCATCATGGCCATTCGGCATCCGCACGTCGCGACGGCACTGCGCCATATCGCGGACCACTACACGGACCCGGAGTTGACCCCAAAACGCGTGACCGCGAAGGTGCCGATGTCCGAACGCCGACTGCACGACGCCTTCGTGAAACACATTGGGCGATCCATTTACCAGGAGATCCTCGAACAACGTATCCAGTGCGCCTTGAAACTTATCAAGGAAACCGATCGGAAACTCTGGGACATCGCCGAAACGTCCGGTTTTGGATCGCCGGAAATGATGTCACGTCTCTTCAGCCGAAAACTGGGCCAGCCCCCTTCGTTCTACCGAAACGCAGGCAGCACGCGCAGATAGCAGTTGGAGTTCACGCTTTAGCGTGCGGCGAGAACTTGTTCGAGCCTTTCAGGCCCGGCACGCTAAAGCGTGAACTCCAACTGATTATTCGGAACTCTTCCCGCGACTCTGTGCCGCACGGCGTTTTTGCATCCAGTCGGCTTGACGACCATGGGCTTCAAGCTCGGTCGTCCTTCCCTGATCGCCTTGATCGAGCATCCAGTTGTCCAACGCCCGGGACAGCTCCTTGCGGTTGCCGGCCAGATTAGATTGGTCGATCAGGTTCTTTTCGCAATAGGGATCGGCGAGGATGTCGTAGAGTTCTTCAGCCGGACGCTTCATGAAGCGTTCCCCAAATGCCTTGGCCTGAGCATCGCCAGCGCGAGTGTTGTCGAAAGTGCGGCGGGAAACCGGGATGCTGAATTCGTTTTCGGGAAACAGGTTGCGGATGTAGCGGTAGCTTTGATCTACCACCGAGCGGATGCCATAGGGCGCCAGGCAACCGTTTACCCCGCGCGTGGTTTGCAGGCTGAAGGCGTATTGGCTGTGCGTCTGCTTCGCACCCGTGAGCACGGGCAGGAAGGAGCGTCCCTCCAAGACCCCGGGAATCTTCACGCCTGCCGCATCCAGGAGAGTGGGAACGACATCGGTGTATTCCACGATAGCGACGGACTCCGTGCCCGCCGCAATCTGCCCAGGCCACGAAACCACTAGGCCGCTGGCCACGCCGATCTCGTAACAGGTCCACTTGCCGAAGGGAAATGAACTCCCTTGCTCGCTCGCCACGATCAACATCGTCTTGGATCGCAGATCAAGTTTGTCCAGCATCCGCATGATCTCCCCCACCTGTCCGTCAAAGTAGGTGATCTCGGCGAGATACTTCGCGTATTCGTCGCGATGCGATTCGAGCTGTTGCGGACTGAGCTTGGCGTCCTGATACGGCCTGGCATCCCCCTTGGTGTAGGGGCCATGCGGCTCGTTGGAACAAAGGAACAGGCAGAAGGGCTGTTCGCTCTTCACCGAGACCTCCATCAGCTTGAAAACCTCCGGGTAACGCCAACCACCCACCACCGGAACCTCCTCATGCTCCGGTTCGGCAAACTCCTTCAAGTATTCGAAAGGAAAGACAGAGATCGGCGCGATGTGGGTCTTGCCCGCCAACGCCACCCGATAACCAGCCGGTTTCAGGTAATGCGGGATGCTCTTCACATTCGCGTACGCCTGCGCGTGATTCGGGTAAGCCCCGCTGCGCACCGGATACAGCCCGGTGTAAAGCGCATGCCGCGTCGGCGAACACATGGGCGCGGATTGATAGCAGCGATTGAACTTCATCCCCTGCTTCGCCAGCAGGTTCATATGCGGCGTCTTGGCCGGACCGCCATACAACTCCATGTCCCGATAGCTGCAATCATCCGCGAGGATGAAGACGAAGTTCGGCGGAGCCCCTAGCGCCACGCCCCCGATCAAGAAGAGCCCCAAGAAAGATGCCTGCAATGATTTCTTCATACCTCAATTCTCAAGGAACTCGATCAAGACCTTCTCACCCACCGCGCCAGTGGCACCATGCCCCTCGCGGTTCACCTTGTAATGGATCACGTCGCCATCGAGGTAATTGAAGATATCCAATCGGCCATTCTTGCGCGTGGGTTTGGCCAGCTTCGGGCCTTGGTATCCCATCGCCTTGGCCCAGAGGTAGATCGATTCCTCGGCATCGACAAAAGCGAGTTTGCCACCTTTGGCCGGGATAGCCCGTGAAAGCCCGCCGCGATATGGGACGAGCCGGTCCTCCGTTCCTGAAATGTTCAGGAGGCGTCTTCCTTTCATTGGCGTGACGCTCTTCCGGTATTTGTTGTCATCACCCTTCGCCTTGAAGTTCTTGCCGTCGTGCTGGAAGACGTTCAAAGGACTGACGCCGCAGATGTAATTCCGGATGTTCGGAAGACGGCTTTCGATCATCATCTGGTTGGCGAGCGCCGCGCCGTTGGAGCTGCCCATGATCGTGAAATTGTCGGACTGCACGTTGTCAAAAGCGGCCAACTGCTTGACGATCGCATCGATGAATCCGCGGTCGTCGGCTTTGGACCGCTCGGAAACGATGTTCCAGCTCTTCGCGTAGCCTTCAGCAAAGACCATGATGTAACGGGAGGAGAGCGTGCGATTGCGTCGCGTGAATCCATTCATGGCCCCGCGGGCATTGCCGCCGTTACCGTGGAGGAAGATGAACACGGGAAGCTTCCTGCCCTTCGCGGCTTCCGGGACCTTCACCAAATAGGGACGTTGGTAGTTCTGCTCCTGCGACCAGGATTGGGTAACGGAGTATTCGCCGGACTTGAGCACTGCGGCGGAGGCAGGGGCCGCCAGGGTGAAAAGGATCAAAAGGTAGCGCACACAGGAAATATAGCCTTCAATCGGATGGCAGCGAGCTTTTGACGATTTAACTGCCTCGCACGAGTCGCTAGGTTGTGCCCGCATTTGACCGACGAAAGCCCCAACCCAAAGCCTTCGATTGTCATAAGTCCACGATCGGAGTGGACCCTGATTGTTGTTGGGGCATTGCTGCTTACGCTGGGGCTTCGCTTCTCAGCACCCAGCCTCTGGCTTAGCATGGACTACACGTTCTTCTACCGGCCGAACTTTCAGTTTCTGCACGATGCGATCTGGCGGGTGGAATCCCCTTGGAATCCGCATATTGGGCTGGGACGACCGTTCTTGGCGTACCCACAGGATTCGGTGTTTTATCCACCGGCATGGCTGGTGGTGCGGGGGCCG
>JAYPXF010000104.1:20175-21299 GCA_038154405.1 Verrucomicrobiales bacterium
TGGCTTATGCCGGGATGCGCAAGCTGGCGGAGGCATCGGGCGCGGGCCGGATGCCGTCGAACATCGCTGCAATAGCGTTCGTATTGGCTGGACCGTTTGTGAGCCGCTGGGCATCGGGGCAGATCATGTATTGCTGCGCGCTGGCCTACATGCCGTGGCTGTTCATATTGGCGCAAAGGACATTCGAGCAGTTCGACTGACGGCGGATTGCGCTGACCGCTTCGTTTCTGTCGCTTCAATTCTTCTGCGGCCATCCGCAGATCTTCTGGGTCACGAGAATCGGGATGGGGCTCTACCTCACTGGTCGCGGCTTGCCGCAATGGGTGAACACGGGGAAGGCTCTGGGACAGCGGTTGCTGGCTTCGGTGTGGAGCTTCGCCGATAAATCAAATCAGGTTTGAAACATTATCGAGTCGGTTTGAGACACCTGTAGGAATCCGGTCACAAATCGTTCCTGAGATTGGACGGGTCGCGACAAAAAACTGAACGGGGACTTGAATAACTTGGCCGGATTGCTTCGGTGGGGAGTTCGACCTCTAATCGAGATTGTGATGGATCAGCCGGGGATTACCCAAACCCACGCTCTGGGCTGTTCAATCCTATGCGAGTGAGCAGTTATTCAACCACGTGCTCACGAGCTTCTTCTCCAAATTTGCCAGATGGCAGATTTGAATCGGAGTGCAGAGGGGGCTGATATGTTCCAATCCGGCGCCTGGTTTGTGCCGTAAAGCAGGTCGCAGGAAGCTGCTGCCGACCATTTGATGCGGAACGATGCTAAGGAGATCGACCGTTAAAACCAAGGCCCAGCAAGGACCCATAAACTGACGAAGAGCATCCGACCTAGAAACGCCAGATACTAAATCCGTAATAGCAGGAGGGCCCACCCCCAAAAGGATCCCATGGGGGGGGAGGGGGTAGAGGGCCTGAATGAACAGCCGGGAGTTGCCCCGAGATCCGCAATACCTTATAAGAGAGTTGAACCCGTATTAACTCTGTCGGCGTTGGTCCGGTGTGCCGGTTTGTGTGCCGGTTTCGTTTTACACACAAGCAGTTTGCACCGAAGAACGGCAGCCGGTGTGGCGGAATTGGTAGACGCACGAGACTTAAAATCTTGGGGCCCTCAA
>JAYPXF010000105.1:0-13565 GCA_038154405.1 Verrucomicrobiales bacterium
GAGAAGCACGAATCAATCCGATTGTGAACTGCATTGCCGAACGGGGATTCCCCACCTCGGTGCAATCACGTTTTCACTTCATCTCCTCCTCTTGAACCGTATCCTCCCCGCGGAACATGAAGATCACGCGCATCTCAGCCTATCAGGTCGACCTCCCGCTACACGAAGGCAGCTACAAATGGTCCGGCGGCAAGTCGGTCACAACCTTTGACAGCACGGTCGTCCGCGTGGAGACGGATGCCGGAATCACCGGACACGGAGAAGTCTGCCCGCTCGGACCGTTTTACCTGCCAGCCTATGCGGAAGGTGTTCGGGCCGGCATCAAAGAGCTTGGTCCGCATTTGGTTGGCTGGGACCCGCGAGAACTCAACAAACTCAACCAACGCATGGACGCCGCCATGAAAGGCCATGCCTACGTCAAGTCCGGCATCGACATGGCCTGCTGGGACATCCTCGGCCAGGCGGCGGAATTGCCCGTCTGCCAACTGCTCGGTGGCCGCTACGCCGACGACTTCGTCCTTTAACGCGCCATCTCTCCGGAGGAACCTGAACGGATGGCCGCCAAGGTCGCCGGATACCGAGAGGAAGGCTATCGCCGTTTTCAACTGAAGGTCGGTGGCAATCCCGATGAGGACATCGAACGGATCCATGCCGTATC
Organism: Verrucomicrobiales bacterium; assembly: GCA_038154405.1. Classification (GTDB taxonomy): domain Bacteria; phylum Verrucomicrobiota; class Verrucomicrobiia; order Limisphaerales; family JAYPXF01. The sequence continues at coordinate 659 of JAYPXF010000105.1, forward strand.
CAAACTCCTACAGCCTGGCGACAAGCTGGTGGCCGACGCCAATACCGGCTGGCTCAAGCACGAGGCCATGCGGGTCGTTCGTGGCGTGAAGGACGTCGATGTCTACATTGAGCAGCCCTGCCTGAGCTACGAAGAATGCCTCAGTATCCGCAAGCACACTGACCACCCCTTCGTAATCGATGAAGTCGTCGACGGCATAGACATGTTGGTCCGGGGAGCCGCAGACATGGCGATGGACGTGGTGAACATCAAGATCAGCAAATTTGGCGGACTGACCAAAGCCAAACAGGCCCGCGACCTCTGCGTCACACTTGGTATCGCCATGACATTGGAAGACAGCTGGGGTGGCGACATCGTCACCGCCGCCATCAGTCATCTGGCACACAGTTGCCCGACCGAATTCCTGTTCACCGCCACAGACTTCAACAGCTACGTCACCCAAACCATCGCAGACGGCGCCCCCAAGCGAATCAACGGTCGCATGTCAGCCTCCACCGAACCGGGCTTGGGTATCCAGCCAATGATGGATGTGCTGGGAGATCCCGTGCTGATCGTGGAGTGAGAACATTCGTCCTTCGACTAATCACGCGGCAGGGATACGCTGCTGCGCGTCCGCGGACAAGCCGCAGCTTGTCCCCACCTTTCAGCCGACGATACTCAGCATCGAACCGGCTCCATTCTCCGAAATCGGTGCGAACTCATTTTCGCTGCTACAGCGGCGAATCGACCAACACGTCATCGTCGTTCCATGCAACGCCATCGGGTCCAGCCGAGCGCAGCTCGATCTTTCCGTGCCGGACGGGATGAACAATCAACGGATTGCCCCAACGATCGAGTATCAGCCCATCTTCCCCAAACAGCCGACTGGACGAGGACACCATCGCGAACTTGTCCGGATTCGCACCTCGGAGGAAACCAGCGAGATCCTCGTTGGTTGCGTAGTGTCGCGTGTCCGCCCGTTTCACCAGGATCAGAGCATTGTCAAACACCCGTAGCACCTGTCGCAGATCCTCGCTGGCAGTCCGATTCGTGCCCCCATAATCCGTCAACATTGCATCACCGGACAACTCAACCTGCGGTCCGCCGGCCACGCTCTTCACCGCCTCGAAATCGTCTTCCGGGATCTCCGGAGGCTCCGGTCTCGGATTCAGCAGAAACACGATCAACGGAACGATTCCGACGATCAGGATACAGCCAAGAATACGCCCCGTCTTCATGCCGGCAGCGTTGCGGGATCAATGAACCCAACCGGCAAAGTGTTGCCCGAAAGATTGTGAAAGTTCCCCAGATTCGGAAGCACGAGCGGCAAATCCGCATTGCTCACGCCAAACCAACGCAACATATCCGCGAACATCTCGTCCACCGACATGGTGGGAATCAAGCGGCCGCCACGTCCGACATCATCGTTCGATTCCAGCGCGACGCTCGGGAATGTACCATACATGCGACCGCCCAAAACCGGCGCACCGAAAACCATCGTATTACCGCCCCAGGCGTGATCCGTCCCCTGTCCGTTTGAACGCAGCGTTCGCGCAAATTCCGACGGGCAAAACGAGACCACAGAGTCCTGCAAGTTGAGTTCCTCCAGTCCCTGCTGAAACGCATGCATCGCCGGAACCAATTCGCGCAGCCGGGTATCCTGACTTTGTAACAATTCACCGTGATGATCCCAGCCGCCGTAAGAAACCAGAATCGTCTGTCGGCGCAGTCCCAATTGCGGGCGCATCGCAATCGCCTTCAATGCCGAGTAAAGCTGATCCGCGATGTAGGTATCCGGGAACGGCGTCGTGATCTGATCGTCATCAAAACTGCTGAACACCTGCTGAAACGCCGCCTGTTCATCCACGCTCTTGCGTGTCAGTTGCGCGAAGGCCCGTTCAACCAGGTTGCCGTATTCCTGTTCCATCAGGCTGGTGATCGCGTCATTCTTGATCTTCAACGGATGATCCGACCGGTTCTGTCCCGAACCCGTGAACGTAAGTGCCCCGCTTGGGGTCACCACAAACTGTTCCGTGGATTGCCCCACCTGGAAGATGTTGTTCCCGGCAAAAGAAACGCTCATCGACGTCGCTTCCGTGTTCAGCGAGGAATGCAACACATCCGCCGCCCGTCCCGCCCAGCCGGTCAATTGCGTTCCACCCTGCGGCAGCGAGGTCTGCCACTGCTCGGTCTGGTCAATGTGCGAGAACAGCGACTTCGGAAGAGGATGGTTGTCCGCCTGGTAATCGCTCTTGGTGGTCGGCTGGATCAATGTCCCCACATTGGAAATGAAGGCCAACCGCCGCTTCTGGGCGTCGCCGCCCAAACCGTTGAACATCTCCTGGACCTGCGCCGCGCCGGGATGCACGCCATAGGACATTCCGTCACCACCACTGGTCTGATTCAGTGCCAGCAACGAGTTTTGGGACAGCGCGAGGTTTCCACGGGAAGCCTGGTAATCGGCATATCTCGTCGAATCAGTCGGCACGACCAGATTGAATGAATCGATGCCACCAAACAGAAAGATGCAGACCAAGGTCCGACACTCATCGCCCGGATTGAGACTGGCCGCCGCGGCCTTGTTGGCCATGTTCAGGCTCAGCAACGTCGAAAGCAGGCTCGCCGTGCCAAATGCGCCACAGCCTGCCTGCTGCATGAAATCGCGTCGGGTCAGTTCGTTCGCCTTCATCTCGTTCCTTTTCATCGCTGAACCGCCCCTTCCGGTGACATCAAGGCCAGGTAGATCGATAGTCGCGCCTTGTCGACCGGCGTCTGCGCCGCATTCAACGCCGTGCGAATGATGTCTCGCGTTCCCACGGACATTCGATTGCCACAGCACAACAGGTTCACGTGATCCAACAACGCCTCGACGTCATGAGAGAGTCGGATCTCATCGCGAAAATCCGGCCGGAAAGCGTAGCCGCGCCAATGGGTGAATCCACGATTGCTCAATTCCCACATCAGGTTTGGGAACGACAGCGCGGAGTAGCTCGTGGTGATCTGAAACACCGGACCGACGAGACTGTTGGTCTTCAGCGCTCCCGGAGGTTGGTAATCCGGCCGGAAGAAATTGAAAACGGTCGGTGCCATCAGCGGAGCCTGAAACGCGTGTTCGTAAAAGTCCGGGTTGAACCAGAGCATGTCCCCGTTCTGATTTACGCGGGTCAACCGTGCCAGATGCATCGCCCGCGCAACCGGTTCCCGCATGCGACCGTAAGTCGGATCCTGTTCCGCAAAGGCCGGATCACGAGCCTCGGGATCCAGCAGGATGGCCCGCACCACCGCAGCCATGTCACCTCGCACGCCGTTCCCGTTGTTCACGAAGACGTCATGAATACGCCGCACATAGTTCGTGGAAGGATTGTCCGTCACCAGGAACTGTATGAGTCCGCGCCCGATGAAGGCCGGTGTGTTGTCGTGTTCGAACAGCATGCGCAAGGCATCATTCACATCCGCATAGGCATTCTCCGCACTTGGCAGGCGACTCGGAATAATCCGCCCTCCCAACAACACCTTGCGATCAAAGTCGTGATATTCGGCGTGCATCTCCATCGGCACGGCAAAATCCGTGTCCTGCCAGCCACCAGATCCCCAAGGATTGCCACCAAACCAAAAACCCGTCATTACGCGCGCCAGATGAGTGATCTCGGCATTGCTGTAGGTGGGAATAGGTTCCCCACGAGAATCCAGCTTGCGCGTGCCATCCGGATTCAGCTCCCACAAACCGATCGAAAACAGCTGCATCACTTCACGAGCATAGTTTTCATCCGGAAAACGACTGATCTCCGGGGCCGGAGGCTGGTTCCCCACGTGGGAGAGATAGCGGCCCATTGCGGGATGGAAAGTCACGGACTGCAGAACATCGAAGTAGTTGCCAAAGGCGTTCGTGACGAAAATATCGTAATAGCTCGAAAGGCCTCGAGGACGATTCTCCAGATTCCCGTCCTGTCGCGAGATCACCAAGATCTGACTGAGAGCGAAGGCCACTCGTTGCCGCAACTGGTCCGGTGCCGCAGTTGCCGCGCGTGCGAAGGCGGTCTGAACATTCTCGCCGTTCACGAAATCACTCATCTCGTTGAACGAGTAATTCATCGCCGTGCGCGGACCGTCGAAATCGCGAAAGATCTCTTCGATGTAATCACGATGCAGTGTCGCCGGACGATTGCTGATCTGGTCATCAATCCAGCCGCGAACCCCCATTTGCCTTACCCGCGCAATACTCTGCCGGGTCGGACCGAATGAACCTTGCATCAACAGTCGCACAGCATCGACCCGACTCACTCTGCCGGTCGATGAACCACCCGTTCCGCCGTACCGACTGAGCATGGCCGCATAGTCACCCGAGAGCGTGCTGTCCCCCCGTCCGTTCCCGGTGGAGTCATACAACACGGCGCGACCGAGACTGTTCGCCGAATTGGTCCGCGAGCCCATTCTGATCTCCGCCCAATCGCTCACGCCATCACCGTCGCTGTCCAGATCCGCCAGCGTCGAATAGAAGAACGACCACGACTGCGTGTTCGTCATCGTGCAGACAAACTCACGGACCCGCCAAAGAAGCGAACCGCCTTGCGCGCCAGATACGGCCAGCGGACTTCAATCTGCCCGTTGGTCAAACGTGAGATCCGTCCGTGAAAGCGAACCGACGCCGACCGCGGATCCGTCCCGTAGATCGCCTCCCGCCAGTTCTGAACGCCGTCGCCATCCGTGTCATCATTGGGATTCAGACCGGCGGCATTGAACTGCGCCTCCCAGACATCCGGGAAACCATTCCCGTTGGCGTCTCCTGAAAGCGAGATTCCATTCGCGAACACCAGCGGCACACTGTTCGAATCACCGGGATTGGAGAACCGCGCCACCTCGACCGCGTCGTCATATCCATCGCCGTCCGAATCGGCAAGGGTCGGATTTGCCCCATGAAGATACTCCTGCAGATTCGACAACCCATCCGGCTCCTGATCCAGCGCCGCATCCGACGCAAACGCGGGATTCAGGCCGTAGGTCGTTTCCCAGGGATCCGGCATGCCGTCGTTGTCCGAGTCTTTGTGTGCCAAAAACTGCGGCAGATCCTGAACGGAGTTTGTCGAGCGATAGAAATCAATCCCAACCCCCAACCGATAGTCGGATTCTCCAACCACATCTTCGTTGTGCGACTGCCACACAGCCGTGCGGTTGAGAATGCTCGCCGAAGCAATCATGCTCTCTTCGCCGTATTGCGCCGCCAAGACTCCCGAAGCCTCGTTGCTGATGGTCATGCTGACCGTCCAATCACCATTTCCGGTTGCACCCGGAACGGCGTGAATCCGAAACGCCAGCGGATCGGAAAAGTCATACGCGCCCACCCCAGTGAAACCTAGCAGGCTGGAAATATCCGTCACCCCGTTCCAATCGGCATACCACGCGTGACTTGTCGGAGAACTCGAGCGCGCGAACCCGCCGATGTTGTTCAGCCGGAAATAGGGAGTCACCTTGTTGTAGCGGGCCCAGACCCCCATCAACAAAGCTTGAGACGACGGCTCAGTCTGGTTGTCCACCTGGAGCTGCAACAACTGCCGGGTGTCCCCTCCTTCGATCTCCCAGGGCGTGTCGTGATTCCAGCGCAGTTGCACATGCCGGATCTCCCACAACAACGATCCATCTGAAGGATTGATCTCGGGCACGGGAAGCCGACCAATCGAGGCATCCTTGGGATTGGAACCTGATTCACGTTCCGCCCGATCATCCACTCCGTCGCCATCAGAATCCGAAACATTCGGATTGGATGCGAACAGTGCAGTGACTTCGGCCCCATCCGACAAGCGATCTCCATCCGTATCCGCCCGCAGTGGATCACTGCCGGTGTCTGACTCGTTCATATAGATTCCCGTTCCGGTCTCGACGGCATCCCGCAAACCATCCCCATCGGTATCCGCGAGATTCGGATCTGTCCCACGAGCGAACTCGATACCGTTGTTCAAACCGTCCTGGTCGAGATCAACCCCCGAATCGCCCGGCGAACCAGGATTCAGTCCGTGTTGCAATTCCCACCAGTCCGGCAGTCCATCCGAATCGTGATCCGCAAAAGCATCGACGATCTGGATCCCACTCAAGCCACTTCCGGCGTCAGTGCGGAACACTGCAACCGACAGGTCCGATGACGTGAGATTCGTGTATGCGACGTAGTTCCCGAAGTAGGTGCGATTGGTGGTCGCCGGTTGGGCAAGACGGAATCCGGTTTCCGGTTTCACCGCAAACGGGCGAAGCATCAAATCAGAATTCGTATCCCCATTGACCCGCACCGTTGCGACCGGCCCCACGTAATCCGCGGCCACGTAGACAAACACGTGATAATTGGTATAGGGCACGTTGGTCACCGACAACTGCGCCGGATCCGCATCGCGGGATTGCAGATACGCGTTCAGCAGACGTTGGTTCGGACTGCCTTCGTTGGCGGTGGACCAACAACCGTTGTAGCGAAAATCGATCGTCGCCCCGGTTGCCGCCCCCGCCAGGCTCACCAATGAACCGGCCGTGGGCCGCTTGATGTCACCATTATTGCCTGAACGCATGGGCGTAAAGCTCCCAACACCCCACGGAATCAGCGGATACGTACTGTTCCAACGGATCTGCGGCACCACGCCCGCCACCAGATTCGGTGTCAGCGCCTGGAATCCCATGTCCGGATGCGCGGATACAAATTGAATGCCGATAACGCTGTTCAAGGCCGGCGGAATGGAAGTCGCGTTAGTCGGATTCGTCCCGAGGTGCAATTCCCAGCCATCCGGCGCACCATCATTGTCACTGTCGGACAGCAGCGGGTTGGTCGGATAGTTGGGATGTCGCACCTCGGCTGAATCCGTGAGGCCGTCATCATCGGAATCCGCGCGCAATGGATCTGAGTTCGTCTCCTCCCCATCCAGCAGGCCATCGCCATCCGTATCCGCCAGTTTTGGGTGCGTGCCCAACGCCTGTTCCGTCGCGCCGTTCAATCCGTCCTGATCGTAGTCGCCAACGGCATCGTTGGGATTGGTGTCACTGAACCCGACACTCTCCTCCCAATACTTGGGAAAACCATCTCCGTCCCCATCCACATTCGCGGTCGGATCCACATCTAGGCGAAGGAAATCAATTCCCAGCCACGCATCCGAACTGCCCCCTACCCGTTCGATCTCCGCGACAATAGGCTGACCTGGTTGATGATTGAACTCGCTCGCATTGATCTCTGCAGACAACAACGCGTCTCCACGGAAATTGAAGTTGGTCGAGAACGCCACGCCGTTCATTCGAAACACAATGTCGTGAACCGTTTCCCGCGCGGCCGCACTTCCCGACCAGATGAAGAAAACCGTCAACCGGTAACGCGCCTGCGCCGTCGCCTGATTTGCCGGAGGCACGGCGTGGATCTGAATCCGTTGATCCGTTGAGGTAAGACCGCGCTCGAAATTCTGTGGCAGCTCGTTGGAAACCACCGTCCCGATCGGAAGCGGATAGGTGCCGGCGAAATAGTAGAAGTCATCGCGCGCCGTTGGCGAACCCGGAGCTGATTCCCGCACGAAGGTTTCCACGCTGAACTCATCCGATCGATCGTCCTGCGTACCGATGGTCCAGACGGATTCGAAGGCCGCCGGTGCACTGGACGTAAACAGGAATAGAAGTGCAAGAACGAGTGAAAGTTGAGGCAGTCGTGTCAAGGCGCGTCGGGACGTTACGTATGCAGATACAAACTAGCGTATGTACCCTGAGCATTCAACCCGGTAAAACCCGTAGTCATCTTTACCGCACACCCATGGTTCACTATTATATAGGCCGCGCGCGTTTACATCAACATGCCCAGAAAAAAAGCACAGAACCAATGGGACTTCGGCGAACTGTTCGAGGAACAGGAAACCCGCAAGGTTCATTCCGTCACGGAGCTCACCACCCGCATCAAGTCGCTGCTCAACAAGGAAATCGGAGAAACCTGGGTTTCCGGGGAAATCACCAATTTTCGCGCGCAAAGCTCAGGACATTGCTACTTCAGCCTGAAGGACGCAAAGGCACAACTGAGCTGCGTGTTGTTTCGAGGACAGCGGGTCGAAAATCGGGAAGCATTGGACGACGGTCAGAAAGTCCAGCTGCGTGGCGATCTCACCGTCTACGAAGCCCGCGGACAGTATCAGCTCATCGTCTCCGAGATCGAACTTCAGGGGGTGGGTGCACTCCAACTGAAGTTCGAGAAACTCAAGCGCAAACTGGAGGCCGAGGGACTGTTCGATCCGGAACGCAAGCGTGAACTTCCCGAATACCCAGCGCGCATCGGACTGATCACCTCCCCCACCGGTGCCGCCATTCGGGACGTCATTCATGTCATCGAACGTCGCAATCCCGCGCTTGAGATCATCCACGCATCGGCGCGTGTTCAAGGAGATGGAGCCGCCCGCGAAATCGCGCGAGCCGTCGCAGACCTGAACACCTATTCGCAGCGGATCGAGTCCTTGGACCTGATCCTGGTGACACGCGGCGGTGGCAGTCTGGAAGATCTTTGGGCGTTCAACGAAGAAGTCCTTGCCCGGGCGATCGCAGATTCCGCTGTTCCTATCGTCTCCGCCGTCGGACACGAAATCGATTTCACCATTTCGGATTTTGTCTCCGATCTCCGTGCTGCGACTCCCAGTGCGGCCGCCGAAATCATCACCGAAGGAGTTTTCGCCAGTCGTCAGTTCGTTGCCGAAGCACCTACCCGAATGCGGACCGCACTCCTTGACGCCATCGCAGATCGCACCGACGACCTCGACGCGTTGCATCATCGAATGAACCTGCAACACCCGCGGCGTCGTTTGGCCGAACATTTCCAACGCCTTGATGATCTGCAGGACGACCTGAAGTCCGTCGCCGCTTCCGCGCTTCGCGACCGTCGCACCCAGCTCGAACATCTCGCCCATCGTATTCACACCACCCCGCTTTCCCATCGCATAGCCATTAAGCGGCAACAGATCCGGGAACTGCGTACGCGAATCGCATCGGTCGCTCAGGAACGGCTCACGCAAGAAGCCAATCGACTCAGCGAACTGGAACACGCCCTTCGTCTGTTGGCGCCACAGAACATCCTGGATCGCGGCTACTCCATCACTCGCGACACCAAGACCGGTGCTATTCTGAAGAACGCGAAGGACTTGAGTTCCAACCAACAAGTGACCACCATCCTGAGCGACGGCGAGTTCACGAGCCACGCGGATTGAGCCTACCAGACACCAACCCGGCCTTTTCCATGGCCTTGCCGTAGTGAAAATGAAACTCATCCGGCAAGGTTGTCTTAAGGCCGGTCAGTTTCTTCATGCTCTTGACCGCCTCCGACCAATTGCCGGCATCGATCTGCTGCTTGGCCGCGGTAAGCAGGAGATCCGCCTGAATCTCAACCGGAAGATCCTGGGCGCGCGGCAGGCTGATCGTCGCGCAACAGACAAGAAATCCGGTAAACCGGGTTAGAAATGAACGACTCATAACGCTGGGCCAAACTTGAAGACATTCCCGCCGCGGAATCAAGACTTGCGGCGAAGGAATTTAGTCCGAGAAATGCCTACAGGATGTACTCCTCCGAGTGATCGGAGTGTTGAAGCGTAATCCCGGGTCCACTTCAGAATCCCACCTGGACGACACCATTCACTGCGCCAACTTCAAGTAATCAATCAGCACTCCGGCGTTCTTCATAAACACGGTTGTTTCAACCCGCTCGTTGAATTCGTAATTCCGCTTCTTGAGCTGTCCCGTGGTGATCCACCTCCCTTGCTCGTCCAACTCAGCAATCACCTTGCGGACATTTTTCTCCACGGACCTCATCCGCCTCGCCTTTTCTTTGTCTGACAATTTCTTCGGCTGACGACTCCTCAAAATCGCCTCGCGTCCAACCTTCGTCAGCTCCTCGTAAGCACGCTTCGTTGACGGGAATCCATAATTGCTCTGCCACGAGTATCCGTTCCGCCGTTCCTCAGTAATCTCGTCGAGACGATAGTGAATCTTGCCATCGCGATCGCCAAAGATCGGTCGATTGCTGCCGAGTTCGTAGTAGCGATTCCACAGCCCATCGCGAACCTTCGAACGTTCGTACCAATGCATTGCCCGCGGCAACGGCTCTAGATACTTCTCATCACCAAACTCCACATACAGATCCATCAACATCCGCATTGCTCCCACGCTTTCACCACCACAGGCCGCCGGCGGTTCAAATGCCCGCGCCCAGTCCGGTTCCATCCGAGAGTTGTATTGCTGTGCCCATACCGGTTGGGGTTCCGGAAGTTGGGCCAACAACAGAAACTCCCCACCCTTCTTCACCGCCCGCAGATACTCTTCGTTCCCGAACTGTTTCCACGCCTTGAGCATCGTCATGATCACGTCGCGTTGCGTGTTGTCGTTCAGCGTGTAATGTGCGGAGTAACTTCGTTTCTCATACTGCCGCGGATAAACCTTGGGAATCGAAGCCTTCATCACCGGGAAATCCTTTTCGCTCCGCATGTCACCCCGGTAGCGCTGAGGCCAGGCGCCATTGGGATACTGGGCGGCAACCAACTTTTGCAGCCCGTAATCCAATGTCATCCGCGCCGCCCGATCGTCCGGTGCGATCACCACGTAGTCCATCAGGAAATGCAATGCGCTCTGCGTGTTGTCGTCGTCATAGGTCGACGTGTTCCGGCGGCGACCGATCTCCTGCTCCGACAATTTCCCGACATCGATTCTGCGATAGTAGCGGGTCCTCCATTTCTCATCGAAACTCACCGCGTACTCCCAGCCACCGGATTCCAGCTGCCCATACGTCAGCGCCGCCGCCACATCCCGTGCAGCATCGCGATAAAGCTCTACACCCGTGGCGCGATAAGCCTTCACAAAAGTGACGCCCATGCTCGGAGTCCCCGGCGGTTGAATCCAGATCTGGGCATCCGTGGCTTTGGTCTCGCCGGCCCGCGTTTTGAGATCGAGGGAATACCGCCACAGATAGCCGCCTTCCGTGGAAATGGACCGCATGTAGTTCACCGCCCGGCGCAAGGTCTTGCGCGCATCATCGATCACGGCATCAGCTGCCGACAGTTGAAATGAGACGCAAGCCCAGAGCAGCAGACCAAGCAGGAGAAGCTTTCGCATGCGGATTCCGACCCACGGCGTCGTTGGCAAATTCAACCGCATCCCGTTAAATCCCCGCCGCATGAGCGCCGAAATCCAGTTTTACAACCGCTACACCGGGCAGATCGAATCCGAGAAGGTCTATGGCGACGCCTACCTGAAATTCGTCTACGGCAATCCGCTGGGTAAACTGGCCCTCCATGCCTTGGTAAAGCGCGCCTTTTTCTCCAAGTGGTATGGCTGGCGAATGGATCGGAAGGCCTCTCGCGCAAAGGTCCAGCCCTTCATTGAGAACTTCGGAACCGACGTCAACGAATTGGCCGACGATCCAAGTTCGTTCCGCACCTTCAATGAATTCTTCTACCGGAAGCTCAGGCCGGAGGCTCGCCCCGTTCATCCCGATCCCGACTCCGCCATCTTTCCCGCCGACGGACGCCATCTCGGATTCCAGAACATCGCCGAGATCGAAGGCATCTTCATAAAGGGGCAGGTCTTCAGTCTCCAACAACTGCTGGGCGACTTCATGCTCGCGCGTCGTTATCGCGAAGGCTCCATGATTCTTTCCCGCCTTTGTCCGGTTGATTACCACCGCTTTCATTTTCCGGTCACCGGCACGGCTGGTGAATCGCAACTGATCAACGGCCCGCTCTATTCCGTCAATCCGATCGCGCTCAAGCAAAACATCAACATCTTTGCCGAGAACAAACGTGCCATCTGCCAGATCGATTCCGAGAAGTTCGGTAGGATTCTCTGCCTGGAAATCGGCGCCACTTGCGTCGGCGGTTTCGAATACACCTACAAACCGGGATCAGAAGTCAGCAAAGGCGACGAAAAGGGCTACTTCAAATTCGGCGGCTCCTCCACCATCACCCTCTTCGAACCCGGCCGCATCCAACTCGACGCGGATCTCGTGCAGAACTCCGGTGAATACCGGGAACTCTACGCCAAGATGGGTGACCAGATGGGAATCGCTTTGTAGTACGAGCCACCCGATATTCCAGCCACAAAGAACGCTATGCGATGATGTCATTCACGACGCGGCCGTGGACGTCGGTGAGGCGATAGTCGCGACCGGAGTAACGGTAGGTGAGTTTTTCGTGATCGAGCCCCATCAGGTGGAGGATGGTCGCGTGGAGGTCGTGGACGTGGACACGGTTCTCGACGGCACTGCAGCCGAACTGATCGGTGGCGCCGTAGCTGTGTCCGCCTTTGACACCGCCGCCAGCCAGCCAGGTGGTAAAGCCGTAGTGATCGTGGTCGCGACCTTTGGCGCCTTCGCTGGTGGGCGCACGACCGAACTCGCCGCCCCACACGATCAGCGTATCGTCGAAGAGACCGCGTTGCTTCAGGTCTTTGATCAGGGCGGCGATGCCTTGGTCGCAAGCGACAGCAAGATCCTTGTGACCGCCCTTGATGTCGTTGTGGCCGGTATCCCAGGCGATGTCATAGCCGCTGATGGAATGGGAAAGCTGCACGCAACGGACGCCGCGTTCCACCAGTCGACGGGCGATCAGGCAGCCCTTGGCGAACTCGCTGTCGCCGTAAAGATCCTGCACGTGCTGCGGTTCTTTTTCGGTATCAAAGACATCCGGCACGGAGAATTGCATCCGGAAAGCCATTTCCATGGCTTCAATGCCCGCTTCCACCTTTTGGTCGCGAACACGTCGCTCCAGATAGTGACGGTTCATCGAGGCCAGCAGATCGGCCTGTTCGCGCTGTTGTTCACGGGAAAGATGGGCGTTCTTCAAGTCGGGCATAACCGCGTCCGGTTTCATACTCGCGACGTTGACGTAGGTGCCAGCGTAGGCACCGGGAAGGAATGAGTTGCCCCAGTTGGCGAGCTTGCAGCGCGGCTGGGCAC
>JAYPXF010000105.1:13649-21027 GCA_038154405.1 Verrucomicrobiales bacterium
AAGGTCCTTGTTCTCCGATCCCAACCCGTAAGTCAGCCAGGCGCCCATGCTCGGTCGATTCGGCTGCAGGTGACCGACGTTGAACATCATCATGGCCCCTGCATGTTCGGGAATGTCCGTGTACATCGAATGGATGAAGCTGATGTCATCCACGCATTCGCCGGCATGCGGAAACAGATCGCTCACCCACTTGCCGCACTGACCGTATTGACGGAACTCGAAGGGAGACGGCATCAGGCCGTTCTTGGTGTTCCGCAACGACTTGCGATCCACGATCTTGGGGCGCTGTCCCGCGTATTTCTTCAACAACGGTTTGTGATCGAAAGTATCCACCTGCGACGGACCGCCCGGCATGAAAAGCTGGATGACATGTTTTGCCTTGGGCGCGAAGTGCGGACGCTTGGGCGCCAAAGGATTCGCTTCTACAGCGAAAGCAAGAGTCTCAGCGGTTCCCGCCATGCCGATCATGCCGAATCCAGCTCCCAGGCTGCGGAGCATTTCACGACGGGTCTGCGGGCGGGACATCGCCTCGCGCACGGCCGCTTCATGTTCTTCAAACTTCATACGTATCAATCAGTATCTACCAATGGAGTCTCAATTCGTCAGGCGTTTTCTCACTCGGCGTAACGAAACTCTTCGGCGCTCAACAAGTTCTGGGCCAGGCGTACAAGCCTCGCTCGACGATCTTGGCCGCCAGTCAAGAACCGCAATGCGATCTTCATTTCGAATTCATCCGGCTCGCGTTGAAACGCCGTCTGGTAGGCCAGCTGAATCTGCTTGTTAGGAACGAGGCTTCCCTGTTCCAGCCGGGTGGCCAACGCCTCCGCCGAGTCGCTGAAGAACTTGCTGTTCATCATGAACAGGTATTGTTGCGGCACGGTACTCGCCGTGCGCGCGGCGCTTGTGCTTCTCGCCGCCGGAAAATCGAAAGTGCGCATGAATTTCTCGGACGCAAAGCGATCTCCATTGCGACTCACCGTTCCGTACAGCGTGCGACGGTCACTGCCGAGGATCTCGTTTACCGGAGTTCCTCCCACACTGCGATTCAGCCGCCCGCTCACCGCCAGGATACCGTCTCGCCAAACCTCCACTTCCAGTCGGCGCGGATTCATCCGCCACAACAACCGATTGTCGCCATCACGACTGAAATTGGCCTCATTGTGCTGACTGCTCATCTGATAGGTCGCCGAATTCATGATCAGACGATGCATTTCCTTGATGGACCATCCCTTGTCCATAAACTCGACCGCCAGCCAGTCGAGCAAATCGGGATGCGTGGGTTTCTCACCCAGCACACCGAAGTTGCTGGGCGTCCTCACGAGCGCCTCACCGAAGTGCCATTGCCACACGCGATTCACAAAGACCCGGGCGGTAAGCGGATTGATCGGATCAATCACGGAGTCAGCCAGTTCGCTGCGCCCGGACCCGGTCTTGTAGGCAATCTTTCCTGCCGTCACGAACAGCTCGGGAAAGCGGCGCGGAACAAGCTCTCCCTGCTTTCGCAGATCACCGCGGATCGCCACATGCATGTCAGCGGAACCCGAGTCGCCCAGCGCATGGAGATAGTCATACTTGGAAGGCAAAGTCTTCTTGAGCTCCGGCAACTCCTTTTTCCATTTCTTGAGATCGGCCTCTTCCTCCGGGGTGAGCGGGCGTTTCTTTTGCCGGGCAATCCGATCCAGTTTCTTGATGTCGGCATCCAGTTTCTTGATCGCCTTGTCATGGTCCTGATAGGCCTTCACCACGTCCGGTGATACCAACGGAAACTCGCGGACGTTCGTATTCTTAAACACTCCCGCCAAGGCGTAGTAATCCTTGGCGGTAATCGGATCAAACTTGTGATCGTGACAGCGGGCGCAGGCGATGGTGAGACCAAGGAAGGCCCGGGAGAAGGTGTCAACCCGGTCGCTCAACGTCTCCGCCAAGGCCTGGGCTTTCGATTCCGGATCACCACCATCGGAACGATAGGTCGGTCCCACCGCAAAAAAGCCCGTTCCTGCGGCCGTTTTCATCGGCTTGTCCAGCAGATCACCTGCGATCTGCTGACGGACAAACTCGTTGAACGGCAGATCTCGGTTCAGCGCGGCGACCACCCAGTCACGATAGCGCCATGCCTGCGGCAAGGGCCCGTTGTCCAGAAAGCCGCCCAGGCCGTCGCTGTAACGTGCCACGTCCAGCCAATGGCGCGCCCAACGTTCTCCGTAATGTGGCGAATCCAGCAGTTCCTCGATGACTGCCGACCAGGTCTTCTCGCCTTTCACAAATTCCTTCACCTGCTCCGATGTTGGCGGCAAACCGATCAGATCAAAATACGCCCGCCGGATCAGCGTGCGTTTGTCAGCCTGCGGCGCCGGCCTCATTCCAGCATTTTTCAATCGCGCACCAACAAAATGATCGATCGGCCGTTTCACCCATTCCGTGTCCGCTACCACCGGCAGATCCGGTCGTTTGATTGGTCGAAACGACCAGTGCTCCCGACGATACTTCTCGAAATCAAATCCAGTCGCACCAGCAGCGATTTTGGCGTCCCCGCCTGAAGGCCACGGCGCTCCGATTTCGATCCACTTCTCGAAATCTGCAATCACGCGCTCAGGCAGTTTTGCCTTGGGCGGCATTTCCAGGGATTCCTCCTCATAACGAATCGCCCGAATCAAGAGACTTTCAGCAGTCTTACCGGGAACAATTATCGGACCGCTCTCCCCGCCCCTGAATACCGCTTCACGATTATCCAGATAGAGCTCTGCTTTCAGCTTCTTCGCCTTCGTGCTGTGGCAGCTGTAACAGTGCTCCGCCAGCACCGGACGAATCTTGGACTCGAAGAAATCGATCTGCTCGGAGGTCAACTGTTCCGCCGGGAACGCCAAAGACGCACACAACGCCAGAACGGCGATGCAACACACCCATCGTTTCGATTCAGTCATTCCGTCAGTCACAAATCGGAGAATCCGGATTACTTACGCCAAGTCGGACGGAATTCCGATTTCGAAATTCAGTCGCTGGCAATTCGCTCCCTGACAAGTCTACGGCGTCGTAGCGGGCACGAGACATCAGCCGCGTTCGCGAGTCGAAAGTGGAGGGCATCGCTTGGTCGTGAGACTCGTCGAACCGGCTCCATCGATGCCGAATCATGTCTGACAAAGTCAACAGACCGGAACCGACAGAGGGGTTCCCTCCATTGCGTATGCGCCGCCAATTCTGTAACCGTCGACTACTATTGGATTTGCCAAACCACTTTCAAGGGACGTATTCCAAGTCCGTCATGGCTTCGGCACCAATCATCGTGGGACTCGGCGAAATCCTCTGGGACGTGTTCCCGGATGCGAAACACTTCGGCGGCGCGCCGGCGAATTTTGCGGTCCACAGCGCGGCCTTGGGTGCGGATGTTTCGATTGTCAGCGCCGTCGGCAGGGATGCGCTGGGAGATGAGGCGATTGCGGTTCTGAACTCCTTGCACATGGATACGCGCCACATTCAGACAACTCTGCAACCCACCGGAACCGTCACGGTAAACATCGATCCGGCAGGAAAGGCGGATTACGTCTTTGCAACGGATATCGCTTGGGATCATGTGGTATGGTCGGACGATCTCTCTCAACTTGCGACCACCACAGATGTCGTCTGTTTCGGTACGCTGGCTCAGCGAAGTACGATTTCGGAGGAGCTCATCCATCGTTTCGTTCGCAGCACCCGCCCGAGCGGCCTGCGCATTTTTGATGTCAATCTGCGCCAGAACTTCTATTCCGCGGATCAGATCCACCGATCGCTCGAACTGGCGAACGTCCTGAAATTGAACCACGAAGAATTGCCGGGGATCGCAACCGACGACTGTGGAGGCGATCAACGCCAACAGCTTCGCCACCTGCGCGAACAGTTCACACTGGATCTCGTTGCCATGACCCGCGGCGACAAAGGAGCACTCCTGATCAGTGCCGATGAAGAAAGCGACGTCGTCGGTGTGCCGGCCAAAGTGGTGGATACGGTTGGCGCCGGAGACGCCTTTGCCGCCACACTCGCGGCTGGATTATTGGCGGACAAGTCGTTGAACGACATCAACCATCGCGCCTGTGAGATCGCCGCCTACGTCTGCACCCAATCCGGCGCCACCCCTCCTCTTCCGGCTGAACTGAGCCGGCCGTTTGCCCAGACAAATTGATTTGCACGGCATCGGGATTGCCCCCTTTATTCCCGGGATTCCCGGATCCAATCCGTTCACACAACTGCTGTACCGTCATGACAGACTCACAAAAAACTCCACTCAGCCTCTTCGTCAACCTCAGTGTCATGATGTTCGTGCTCTTCTTTGTCTGGGGCGCGTGGTTCGTGACGGTCGGTAATTTCATGTTCAACCGCGGCATGACGGAACACATCGCGTGGGTCTATTCCACCACTCCCATCGCCGCGATCATCACGCCGTTCTTCATGGGCGTTTTCGCGGATCGCTTTGTGAACGCGGAAAAGCTGCAGGGGACTCTCCTAATGATCGGCGGTGTATTCATGTATATGGCCCCGCGATTCGCCAATCCGGAGAACGCCAACGCGTTTGTGATCATGCTGCAGATCCATGCGTTGTGTTTCATGCCGACCCTGGGACTCTCCAACACGATCTGCCTCAAACACCTCAAGGACACGGAACGCGACTATCCGATCGTACGGGTGTTTGCGACGCTGGGATGGATCGTCGCCGGCCTGGTTGTGAGCAAGGTGTTGAAAGCCGATCTCGAGAACACACAATTCTACGTGGCTGCCGGAGCATCATGGGTGGTAGGCGTCTATTCGCTGTTCCTCCCCGCCACACCACCCCCGGCACGGGGAGAAAAAGTCAGTTTTGGTGACATCTGCGGTGCGGCGACGTTCCCCTATTTCAAGAAGTTCGCCTTCGCGATCTTTATGTTCGCTTCGTTGCTCAGCTGTGTTGCGTTCATGCCTTATTGGGCGAACGGGTCAACCTTCCTTGGTGTCGCCGGCATCAAGGAACCGGGCGGTTTCCTGACCATGGGACAAATGGCGGAACTGTTCATCCTGGCTTTCATCCTGCCGCTGTTCATCAAGCGGTTCGGCATCAAGTGGACCATGATCTTTGGAATGGCGTCATGGATCATCCGATATCTCTGTTTCTCATACGCCGCCGGACTCCAAGCGGGGGCCGCTGCAGACGTGATGGCCAACGGCGTCATGGCGCTACTGGTCGCGGGTGTGGTCCTCCACGGATTCGCTTACGACTTCGTGTTTGTCGCCGGCTATCTCTACGTGGACAAACACGTCAGCGAGAAGGTCCGTGCGCAGGCGCAAGGACTCCTGACCGTCTTCACCCAGGGCATTGGCTTCGTTCTCAGCTCACAGATTTTCTCCGGAGTCATCTTCCTGAAGGTGGTGAGTGAAAGTGGCGGACTGGACGAATGGAAGACATTCTGGCTCTACCCGATGGCCTACCTGCTGGTCGTGTTCTTCGTCTTCATCATCCTGTTCAAGGAAGACAAAACAAAGGATCCCGCTCCCGAGACTCCCGGCGGTTAGGATTCATTTCTTTGGCCACATGAGACTCAGCTGACTCTGCGTAGTTTGGAAACGCGACCGGTCGCAACCCATTCGGCGGTGAAGATGTTTCCGTGCGGATCGAAGCACGCATCATGCGGGTGAAGGAATTTACCGTTCTTCCAGCCTTTCCCGTTTGGTTCGCGACGCAGCTTGTTGCGATCCGTGGTCACCACCTTGCGCCATTCAGGGTCCTCACCAAGATGGGTGATCACTTTGTCGTTCTTGTCGAGCAAAGTGATCCGGGCCGCGAGATCGGGAACCAGCATGGTGTCCCCATATGTGTCGATATTGGCGGGCAGGATGAAGCCGTCCAGGGTCTTGATGTGCTTGCCCGCCATGGTGAACCATTGCAGACGCTTGTTCGCGCGATCAGCAACCACGATCGACGCTTTCTTGCCGGGTCGACGATCAATCCAAATACCGTGTGAAGTCGCGAATTCGCCGTCCTTCTTGCCAATGCCCCCGAACATGGATTTCCAATTGGCATCCTTGTCGTAGCGATGCACGCGATAGGTGCCATAGCCATCCACCAGCAGGAAGCCACCGTCATCGAGAAAGGCGAAATTGGTCGGGAGAAAGATGTTCCGACCCCAATGACGTTTCTTGTCAGTGTTCTTGTCCTTCGGATACAGACCACACTCAAACGGCGCCCGCTTCTGCCAGACGGTTTCGCCCTTCAACGTGAGTTTGGCGAAAGTCTTCAACGAGAGATATCCGGTGACGTACAGAAACTGTTCCTTCCCTTCCGTACGGACCTCCAGTCCGTGACCGCCACCCTGAAACTGCTGACCAAACGCGCGGACAAATTTGCCCTTTTTGTCGAACACGAAGATCGACGGGTGATCCGTCAGGTTCAGCTTGCCTTCGTGAATCACGTAAAGATTCTCATCCTTGTCCACCGCGACATTGTGCGTGGTCTGCCACGAGTACTTCGACGGCAGCTGCGGCCAATTGTGGGTCACTTCATACTTGTGCTCGCCTTCGCCGATGACGAGTTGCGTATCGCCCTTCTTCGCGGCGACGATGTTGGGAGCAACCGCGAAAGCAGTTGCGGTGACGGCCGCTGATTGGACGAATCGACGACGGGAAATCGTGGAGTTCTTCATAACAAAGGAATGTCCGGTTGTAACCGGATGCCCACCACCGATCAATCCCGCGCTGTGAACGATCTCCCCGCCGAACTTCAAGTTGCTCATCACGCATTGATCGCACGGGCCATGAACACTAACCTCCCGCCAACGACAATGTTCGCCGGAATCACAAAATGGGGACTGTTCACGATCCGGCCGTCGGTATCGCAGGAGTATGGACGGCTGGTGTTGCGAACATCGTTGATGACTCGCCTATTCGGACTTTTCACCCACCTGCGCAGGGTTACTTTCTGTCCGGTGAAACAGGCGGTCATGCACGAAGTCCGAACATTCTGGTTCATCAAGGACTCGATCGAAGTTCCCTTCAAGGAAGTCTCTCATCTGGAATACATTTCCGGATCATCTGAGACGGGATACAGCGAGTCGGCGGAAGGATTTGATGCCAAGGATGCGCCTCGCGAATACTCTCTGGCATTGGCCACGAAGGCGAATAACCTCATCGAGATCTGCACGTTCTGCGGTGGCGATCCACCCGGCGGAGGCGAGTCTCATCAGCAACCCACCGGTCCTTCGGAACCGGGAGCGATCGTCGCCCAATTGTCGGCATTGCTTGGAATTGAGCTCAAGTCAGGCGCAGTGAACCGCAAACGGATGTTCACGCGCTGCGGCAAATGCGGCCGCAAAGTTTCACGCTACGCATCCGTCTGTCTTTATTGTAAGGAATAGCCATGAACCGCCGCGACTTTCTGATC
>JAYPXF010000105.1:21037-21285 GCA_038154405.1 Verrucomicrobiales bacterium
CCGGGAATCGCTGGACGTAACGGACAAATTCAAGTTGTTGCGGGATCTCGGTTTCGACGGCGTGGAAGTCTATTCCCGGGACCGCAAGGAAGAGAGCGACTACCTGACCGCGACCCAGAAGACCGGGTTGCCGATTCACGGAGTCGTGAATGCGTCCGACCCCGACGTAAAGAGCGCTGTGGAAATGGCCGCGAATCTCGGTGCCACCTCCGTCCTCGTCCTCGCGCGACACAACACCAAAAAGAGTT
>JAYPXF010000106.1:0-21148 GCA_038154405.1 Verrucomicrobiales bacterium
GGGAGTCGGAATCATATGAAGCCACGTAGGCGGTATTGCCCGCTACGGTGACTGATCTGGCTCCATTCAATTTGGCGTCGGTGACGTGCCCCACGATCTGTGGACTCGCGGGATTGCTCACATCGATCACCGTCTGGTTGTAGAATCCGGAACTTCGGCCGGCGAATCAGCCGGGCTACTCCCCCACCCCCATCGCCACCCGTGCCAAAAAAAATGTAGCCGCGAGCGTGAGCGAGTGGATTCGCGGAAGCATCAAGGCCGCAGCTTCATCAACAGCAGCAAAGGCCACCCCAGATAACGCCCTGCCCGCCGTGATTTCGCAATGAGTTCCTCATCCACGAGATGTTCCCCGGTGTGTTCGAGCGAGAACCCCGCTTTCACCGCCGCCATCACGTAGTCGGAGACCTGGTTCGGCAAATTGTTCGAAGCCGATCAAAGTGCGAATGAGGATTCCGAATCGTTGCATCAATGGCATCGTGCCACTGATCGCGGGCACTGCAAGTCGGACTTGGCGATGAAGAATCCTCTTGATCCGCACACAATTGAATTGCGAATCCAGCGATCCGACCGCTTCATCAACCGACGGATCAGATGTCATATTGGAACTCAGTTCTTCTGTTGTTGGTCGCGTTGAAGGTCGCCGGCATGGGCGACGCCGGAGCCGCTGAGCGGCTCTCATCGGCGCTTGCCGAGTTCTCGGAGAATCATTGCCTCGATTGCCACGAAGGCGAGGACGCCAAGGGTGGTCTCGACTTGACGGCTTTGGGCTTCGATCTGACGAACGCGGAGACCATGCGCAAATGGGTCTTGATTCATGACCGGGTCTCCCAAGGCGAAATGCCGCCGAAGAAGAAACGGCAACCGGGTGACGCCGAACGGGAGGCGTTCACGTCCGGCTTGAGCGAACAGTTGACCGCCGCTGCCAAGCGACAGTCGGACGTCGTCCTTCGCCGCCTGAACCGCAGCGAATACCAGAATACGGTTCGTGATCTGTTCGGTATCGATATTCAGATCCAGGGTCTTCCGGAGGACACGTCGACCGACGGCTTTGACAATGTCGGTGAAGGCCTGGCGGTCTCCGCCGAAGCCATGCAGGCGTATCTGAACGCCGCGGACCAGGTGTTGGACGCTGTGTTCGGCCCATCGAAGAAACCCAGGTTCGTCCGGCACGAAACCTCTCTGCATCAGCAGGTCGATTGGAAAGGTCACCCGCTGTTGACCAAGCATTACGGCAACATGTTCCGCCGGACCAAGGACGGCGTGGCGATTTTTCAGTCCGACTATTGCCCCTCCAGTCTGTTCACCTTCAATTCCCTGCGGGTTCCCGCAGGCACATATCGCGGTCAAATCCGTGCCCGCGCCATCAACAGCGACAAACCGGTAACCATGCGCATCTACGGCGGCGATACGATCGTCAATCGCCGCGAACGACATCTGGTCGGCTACTTTGATGTCCCCACCAAATGGACGACGATCGAGTTTGAAGACCGGCTGGTCGAACCCAACGGAACGTTTCAACCAAAGTGCTACAACACGGAGGGCACGCGCAAGAACGCGGACACGTGGAAAGGCGCCGGCATCGAGATCGCCGAAATTGTCATTGAAGGTCCACTGGAAGAATGGCCGCCCCCCAGCCGCAAACGAATCTTGGGAGACTCCGGCGTCACCACCGAGGAACACGCCGCAATCATCATCAACCGTCTGCTGCCCAAGGCATTTCGCCGGCCCTCTCAATCTGCAGAATCCGAGGATTTCCTCAGACTCTTTCGCAGTGCGTCTGCTCAAGGACGCCCGTTTGAGGACGCCTTGCGGGTGAGTCTGAAAGCGATTCTGTGTTCACCCGAGTTTCTGTTTTTCGATGAACCGGATGGACAACAACTGGCTCCCCGGGCACTCGCTGCGCGACTTTCGTATTTCCTGTGGAGTTCCACGCCCGATGATCAACTGACGCGGCTCACCGAACGCGACGAGCTTGCGGGCAATCTTGATTACCAAGTCGAACGAATGCTGCGCGATCCCAAGGCGGAATCCTTTGCGAAGAACTTCACGGGCCAATGGCTCAATCTCCGCGATCTCGATTTCACCGCGCCGGACGCCGCGTTGTATCCGGAGTTCGACGAACTGTTGCGCTTGTCGATGGCGAAGGAAACTGAGCTGTTCTTCCAGGAAATCCTCAACCGAAACCTGAGCCTGATGAACTTCATCGATTCAGATTTCACCTTCCTCAACGGCCGTCTGGCAGCACACTATTCCATTCCCGGCGTCAAGGGTCTGGAGTTCCGCCGGGTGAAGCTCCCAGTCGACAGTCCCCGAGGCGGACTCTTGACGCAGGCCAGCATTCTCAAGGTGACCGCCAACGGAACCTACACCTCTCCCGTGCTCCGCGGCACCTGGGTGCTCGACAAGATTCTCGGCGCCCCGACATCCAATCCACCGGACAACGTGGGATCCGTCGAACCGGACACCCGCGGAGCAACCACCATCCGGGAACTTCTCGCCAAGCACCGCGAACTGCCAGCCTGCGCCACCTGCCACGACCGCATCGACCCTCCGGGATTTGCGCTGGAATGTTTCGATCCGATCGGAGGCTTCAGGACACGATACCGTACGACCTCCGGCAACGGTCCCAAGCCAGACTACAAGCGGGTGCCCTTCACCTGGGCCTGGCCCAGATTCCGATTTGGACCGCCCGTCGATGCGACCGGCACCCTGCCCACCGGAGAACTCTTCTCCGACGTGCAGCAGTTCAAGAAACTGCTCACCAAGGATCCCGATCAACTGACCCGCAATCTCGCCCGCAAACTGCTCACCTACGCGCTCGGGCGAAAGATCGGATTTGCCGATCGTCCAGCCGTGGAGGAGATTGTCCGCCAGACCCGCGATCAGAACTACGGCTTCCGCTCCCTGGTTCACGCCATCGTGCAGAGCCCCGCATTTCGAAAACCATGAACATCAATCGGCGAAACTTCCTCCGTGGAACCGGAGTCATCCTGGGACTTCCCTTTCTCGAATCACTTGTTCCTGCGGTTTCACCACCGGAACCCAGCCGTCGGCTGGTTGCCATCGATGTCGGACTCGGTCTGCACGCGCCGAACATCGTTCCAACCAAGGCGGGGCGAGACTACGAAACGACTCCCTATCTCAAGACGATTGACGACCTGCGCAACCAATACACCATCATCTCCGGTGTCTCGAATCCGGAAGTCGGTGGTGGACATCATTCCTACAAGTCTTTCCTGACCGGCGCTCCGCACCCGAACAACGCGGGATTTCGGAATACCATTTCGATCGACCAGTTGGCCGCCGCCAGGCTCGGCAGCGCCACCCGGTTCGCGTCCCTGTCCCTCACCAACGGCGGAACGAGTCTTTCGTGGTCTCGCTCCGGAGTTGAAATCCCCGCCCAATCTCGCCCTTCCCGCGTTTTCCAACAGCTCTTTGTCACCGGCAAACCCGCGGAACAGGCTCGCGCGATACAACGCCTTCAGGATGGCCAGAGTGTCCTCGACACGGTGATCGACAAGACCCGGCGCATGGGGCGTCGCTTGAGCGGACGCGACAAGGCCAAGCTCGATCAATATTTCGAAGCCGTCCGCGAAGCGGAACGACGCCTGGCCAAGGCGGAGGATTGGCAAGGCCGTCCAAAACCCGTCCCCAATACCAAGCCGCCTCGCGACGAGACCGACCACAAGCAGGTCATCGAACGCATGCGCCTGATGTATGACGTGATGCATCTTGCGTTGGAAACGGATTCCACCCGCTTCATCACCTTGAACCTTCCCGGCATGAACTCCGTGCCCGTGATTCGTGGCGTTGAAATCGATTACCACAATCTTTCCCATCACGGCAAAGACCCGGAGAAGATCCGACAGCTCACCATTGTTGAAACCGCCATCGTGAACGAGTTCGCCCGCTTTCTGAAGAAGCTCAACAGCAGCGTCGAATCGGCCAGCACCGTGCTGGACGCCACCATGGTGATGTTCGGATCCAACCTCGGCAATGCGAGCAGCCATGACACCAAGAACCTGCCCATCATCTTCGCCGGCGGCGGTTTCAAGCATGGTCAACATCTTGCCTTTGATCGCAATGACAACCACCCGTTGACCAACCTCTACGTCTCCATGCTACAACGTCTGGGCTTGGAAACAGATTCATTCTCCACCGGCACCAAGCCCATGCCGGGTCTGGAGATGACCTGAGCCAAAGGCGGAGCTACTGGTTCTCAGTTACAGCGCCAGCGTCGTTGCAACGGTTGACAACCCGCTGTCGCCACGATTCATCCCAGCTGTGGCCGGTCTCCAGACCGAGCCACCATCGCGATCGAAGGTCTCCATTCCATAGTTTCAATTGGAGGATTGAGAGTATTCCGGCATCCCGCTGTAATCGCCACATGAACGTCGCCCGCTGCCTGCTGCTGTTCTACATTCTCTCTACCCCGCCGGCCGAAGCCCGCAAGGTGTTGTTCTTCGATCTGTGGAAGCTCGATTACCGGGACAACGTGGAACTGCGCCAAGGCGAACCGCGTTGGGAACCGGCGGGCGGCTACACCGATCCGTCAGTCGACGATGCCGGCGTCTGTTTCCCGACCGTCTGGCGCGATGCAGAATCTGGCAAGTGGCGGATGATCCATTCGGTGAAATGGAGTCCGTTTACCATGATGGCAGCCGAAAGCGACGATGGAGTCCGGTGGCGTCCCCTGCCCGTCTCGGATACGCGGCCTGAAGGCGGCAAGCTTGCGCCCAATCACATCTTCACGGCTCCGGGCACCTCCGGGAACTGTGTACCGATGCGAGGCAATGAGTCGCTCGGTCATTCACTCGGGTGGAAGGACACCAAACTGACCGATGCCACCAACAAGGTCCTGCGGCTGGAACTGAAGTTCCATGACGCCAACATCTACGCCATCGACATGGAACATCATTTCCTCGACGCCCAGGATCAATGGCTGATCAAAGACGGGAAGTCGGTGGAAGCATTTTTGTTCGATTTTTGAACATTGTCGAAGCCTGGCGCTGCTTCGTCAGATTATACGCGGAAGATGCACAAGCTTCCGAATGGCAGGCATCAGAGTCGGGATTTTTCGCAAATTCCGCTACAGCGCAGACGCTAGCTGCCGATCTGCGGAAGGCTGGCGGCGGCGACCGCTTGACCGTGGCGTTTGAACTTTTCGTCCGGGCGACGGAACCGGATCTGCTCGGCGAGTTTTGGGAACTCATCGGTCAATACCCGGCCGGCTTTTTCAATGAGGATGTCTCCGCCTTCACCGCTGGTCACCCGGCCCAGCACCAGCAGATTTCGAATCTCGTAGAACTCCGCATAGTGGGCGACCGAGTAACCGAACCACACACCAAGCGATTCGTAGATCTTTCGCGCCCGCACATCACCATCCTTCATGAGTCGCTGCACCTCCAACAAACGTTCGGGGAGTGGCACATCGTCTGCAAATTCGATCCCGGCGGCCTTCGCCAGGCGCGCGACGCCTTGCTGGGAAAAGTATTGGACGCCGCAACCGGCATCGCCCGCCCATTCATCGATCGCCACCCCTTTGCGGTAGTCGACGGGGCAGAAGGCCAGCTCGTTCAGCCAAGACGTGATGCGGCCAGCGGCGTTGATGTAACCGGCGGCCTCGGCCGTGCCCATGGCCACGCCCAGGAAGGCGTTCTCACCAAAGCTCATCGAACCAGCAAGGGCGGTCACATCGCCGTCGTTCACCACCACAAAGGGAACGTTCCACTCCTGCTGAAGCTCCTTGAAGATCGGACGGGCCTTCGCGCCAAATTCATTCTCCGGAATGCCCCGAAACAGCGATGCCACCCGCACCTCACTGTCGACATAGACGCCCGCGGCGGATCCGCCGATGGCATCCACACGTGGCAGATGCGCGGCGGCCGACTTGAGGCTCTCTCGAATTCCAGCACGGTGATACTCCACGTCGCTTTCAAAGTAAGGCGACCATTCCACCTCCTCGGAATGCACTACCTTTCCATCGATGACAGCGGCGCACTTGCGGTCGGAGCCACCGAGATCGAAACCGATTCGACAGCCATCCAGATGACCACCCAAGGTGGATTGGGATTCCTTGGATTCCGGAACTTCATCGGCGTGGCAACAGCTGAACTCAACCGGGCGACCGTAGACCTTCTCTCCCATGAACGAATGATCGAACGACCGCCCTCCGTCCGCCGAATAGATGTCGGACAACTGCCGGCCCAGTTTCTCATCCCCGCCGACATGGACTCGGTAGCCGCCCTTTTGCCAGAGGAGAAACTTCAGCAATCGTTCCGCAAAGGTCTGATTTGCCTCCGCCAGCTCATCCGTCGCCGCAATCTGCGTGCGATACGTCGACGTCGTGCCGTCGGTCCGCTCCAGCGCAATCGCAAACGGTTTGGCATTGCCCGCGATCTGTTTCTGAAATTCCCGGTTCCAAAGCGCGGCGGGAGTGAATTCCGGATCCAGCTCCGGAACATGTTTGGGATTGAGATTCACGGGATTCGTCGTCTGACGGCTCAGCCAAGGCCGGCCGTCTATTTGAATTCCTTGAGCACCTTGCGCTCCTTCACGGGATACCAGTCGTCAAGGTGCTTCACCATTCGGGCGACGACCTTGGGATTCGCTCCGGCAACGTTCTTTTTCTCATGGGGATCCTTCAAAAGGTCGAAGAGTTGCGGACGTTTCTCCGTGCGGGGATGCGTGGTCTTGTAGTGCGCCACCTCGCCGTCGTAGGTGAGCAGGAGTTTCCAACGACCTTCAATGGTCCAGCGATAGAGCAGCGTCTCCTCGGGGTCTTCGAGATCGGCGATGTCGTGGGCGAAGCCCTCACCGAGGATGTGCTTGCGCCTGATCTTGGTGCCGTCATTCACGGCCTTCCACAGATCGAGTCCGGGCAGTCCCTCGGGCATCCGCGCTCCGGTGGCGCTGACGATGGTGGGAAACAGATCGATGCTGCTGACCAGTTCCTTGCGATCGGCGGGCTTAAACTTGGCGGGCCAGTTGAAGAAGATCGGTTGGCGGATGCCGCCTTCGTAAGGAGTCTGTTTGGAACGGGCATCATAGCCGCGCTTGTCCGGATGCTGAATCCAGCCGTTGTCGCACACGTAGACGATGAGCGTGTTGTCACGAATCTTGCGATCCTCGAGAATCTTCACCATTTCACCGCAGGTTTCGTCGAACCATTCGCACATGGCGTAGTAACGCGCGACGTGCGGCGACTTGACCTTGTCCTTGTATTTGTTGAACAGGCGGGTGGGCGGATTATGCGGGGTGTGCGGCAGGAACGGCGCGTACCAGATGAAGAACGGTTTGTCCTTTTCAATCGCGTGATCCACAAAATCAGAAATCGGCTTCATGCCTTCGCGACCGATCTTCAGACCATCATCGCCGTGACGTCCGCCCGGTTGTGGAAAGCCACGCGTCATTCCGTGGGTGAAGCCACCGTGCTTGAAATTGCCTTCCCACCACTTGCCGCTCTGGTGGCTGAGATAGCCCTGTTCACCGAGCAACTCCGGAAGCGTGTCGAACTTCTCGATGTAGGAGATCAGCTTCGCCTTCTGCTTGTTGTATTCGGGCGAACGACGATCCGTGCGCAACCGGGAGGGATCATTTCCGGTCACACCGTGACGATGTGCATACTGGCCGGTGGCCAGGGTCATCAGGGACGGACGGCAAAGCGCGGTCGGCACATAGCCGCGACGAAACAGCACACTCTCGTTGGCCAGTTTGTCCAGATGCGGTGTATTGATGATCTTGTGCCCCATGAATCCGTAGTCGTTCCACGCCTGGTCATCGGAGATAATGAGCACGACATTCGGTTTCTTGGCCGCTTGCGCGGAAGTGATGGCCAGCATCGCGGCGGCAACCGCGAACAGGGGCTTGAGGAAATTGCGGATTTGCATGGGCGTGTTTTACAGAGACGCCGGTCGCTGTCAAAAATTTACAGATGTTTCGCGGGTGCGAATCGAGTGGGAGAAACGAAAGACTCAGCTGTTCAAGCCCAGCGCCAGCGCCGTAGTGACGGTTGTCAACCGTCGTCCGGGGCGGGATCAACTCACCGAAACTGCTCGATGGATAACCAATGGTGTCGGCAACCCATCTGTCCGCTTCATATTTGCGCCTGCCCCAAGGGCAACGGTTCGCAATCGCCCCCACGGCGCCGGCACTACGATTTGCATCACGCAATCCCGCTGAGGCTGGGCTGCCGCCACGAATTCAGGACCACCCACAGGCATCCCACCAGGCCCAGCCAACGAACGAGACCATCTTCGAGTACCACGGTGGAGTTGAAGACAATGAACAAGAACAGGAAACGCCAGGTTGCCCCCAGCCATCCCCGAGGCAAGGCGGCGGCACCGCGCACAATCCAGAGGCGCAACACATCTGCGGCCCAAGCCAGTGCAAAAGCATGGTTGAACCAGACATCAGCGCCGAACTCACCGGACTATCCTCCCTCAACAACCGTGAACGACTGGTGCCCAAACCGTTCGAGAACAGGATGCTCGTCAATGTGGTCCGCGAAATCCTTGATGAAAACCGTGTGTCGGCAGACGCCTGAGCAACTTCACTCTGCCAAGGCATCCAACTGCCATCCGGGCCGTATCTCAGCATCCACCGGTGTCGCGGGCAACCCGCGCGAGTGACGCAGATCCGCCAACACCGCAATCATCGCGGCATTGTCGGTGCAAAGCTTCGGCGCGGCAATGCGCAGTTCGAACCCCGCCTTTTCACAGCGATCCGCCAATGCCTTCCGCAGTCCGCGATTGCAGCTCACGCCACCGGACGCGGTCACGCATCCCAGCCCCATACGCTTTGCCGCCCGCATGGTCTTGGCGACCAGCACCTCGACAATTGCCGCCCGCACCGAGGCGCACAGATCCTTCAGCTTGGCGTTGTCATCCATCACTTCGGGATTGTCGCGCAGGAAGTAGCGGACGGACGTCTTCAAACCACTGAAGCTGAATTCGTAATTCGGATCCTTCAAAAGCGGACGCGGAAATCTGAACGCCTCCGGATCCCCCTGCTCCGCCAGCCGATCCAGTTCCGGTCCTCCGGGATAAGGCAGGCCGATCAGCTTCGCGACCTTGTCGAAACACTCACCCGCCGCATCGTCCAAGGTGCCGCCCAAGACCTCATGCTCCAACGGTGCCTTCACTTTCACCAACAGCGTATGTCCGCCGCTGACGATCAGGGAGATGTTCGGCCGGAATTCATCCCAATCCACCGTCGGAGGATCACCTTTGATCCAGGGCGAATACAGATGTCCTTCATGGTGATGGATCCCGTAATAGGGTTTGTTGAGTGAGAAGGCCAAGGCCTGCGCCGCGCGAGTCCCGATCATCAGTGCCTGCGGCAATCCCGGTCCCAAGGTGGAGGCGATCGCCGTAAGTGCGGCGGCCTCACATTGCGCATCGCGCAGCGCCGACCGAGCGACGGGCATCAGGTTTCGAAGATGTTCCCGCGTGGCCAGTTCCGGAACCACACCGCCGTACTCGGAATGCAATGCGATCTGGGAGGCGACGACGTTGGACTTCACCACGCCACCATGCACGACGGCGGCGCTGGTTTCGTCGCAAGAGCTCTCGATGGCCAGCAGCACGGGGCTACTGCGCGGCTTCGACCTTGCCCGGCTCGGCGTTGGTGCGCTGGGTCACCTTCTTCACCGGCTTGCCGTTCTTGTCGCTGAGAAGGAGCGCCTTGAGCATGTCCCGGGCGCGTTGCAGCTGGGGATCCTGCGCGTTCTTCACTGCATCACGCTGGTCTTCGGGAACCTGACTCAGGTCGTCCTGGAAATTCCGCTGCAGTGCCACCAGTCGCTCCTCTTCCTCCGTCATGCTCACCAGGATGTCCGGCTTGATGCCCTTTTCGTGAATCACCTTGTGGCTCGGCGTGTAATACTTCGCCGTCGTCAACCGCAGCGCCGACCCGTCGTTCAACGGCAGGATGCTCTGCACCGAGCCCTTGCCAAAGGTCTGCTCGCCGACGATCAAGGCGCGACTCAGATCCTGCAGGCAACCCGCCACAATCTCCGAAGCGCTGGCACTGCCGTGATTAACCAGAACCGCAACCGGATAATCAGGATGCGGATGGCGTCCGCTGGATTTGTATTTTCCGCGATCCACCTCGTTGCGTGCCTCCGTGGACACGATCAACTGACCGCGAGGCAGGAACTTCTCCGCCACCTTCACCGCCTGATCCAACAGGCCGCCCGGGTTGTCCCGCAGATCCAGGACCAAGGCCTTCATCCCGTCCTTCTCCATGCGTTTCAGGGCGCGTTCCAGTTCGATGTCCGTGCGCTCGCCAAACTGCCACAGCCGCACGTAACCGATCTTGTTGTCATCCACCGGAAATTTTGTCAGTCCCCGCAGATCGCGGGCAGAGGACACCTTGATCACCGCGCGGGTGATCTCGACATCAAATTCCTTCGTGTCGCCATCCGCCAGTGTGCGGGAAACCGACACCGTCACCTTCGTGCCCGGTCGACCGCGCAGGTGAACCACGGCATCCTCGATGTTGAAACCGGTCGTGTCACGCCCCTCGATCTTGATGATCCGGTCATTGGCGATGATGCCAACCTCACCGGCCGGGCCGTCTTCCATCGGCTCGATCACGGTCAAGACCCCGACGCCGGTGTCATTCGTCCTTACACCGATGATGACGCCAATGCCACCAAACGCCCCCTCGGTGTCCTTTTTCATCCGCGTGTATTTCGGCGGGGGCATGAATTCACTGTGCGGATCAAGCGAACCGATCATCCCCTTCAACGCCGCATGCACCAGATCCTGGTAGGAGATCTTTTCGCCGTCGACATAGTGGGTGCGAACCGTTTCCAGCACGCGGGTGAAAGTTTCCAGGTTCCCGTAAACATCTTCCTTCGCCTGGGACTGGGCGTTGAGCACGTAAAGCTGCGTTCCCACGAACAGATTCAGCCCGAGGCCGATGGAGAGCAGCGCAAAAGACAGGTGTTTTTTCATGAGCAGTTCTCTCGCACATTAGGGTTGGCATCCGCACTTGGCAAGCGGTGTGTGGCATCTGGCAGATTTGCCGGCCTCAGAGCTGGCTCCCCTCTCAAAGGTTTGCCAACCTTCCCCTTTCGATGTCCGCAACCCGACAGAACATCATCCTGTGCGCCTTGCTCGCCGCGCTGGTAATGCTCGCCTTCAGCCGGACAATTGACGCGGAATTCCTGGAATGGGATGACGATCACAATGTCTACCAAAACCCGCATCTCCGCGAGCTCTCTGCGGAAAACCTGAAGTGGATGTTCTTCGATGTCGGCCGCGACACCCGGTACAAGGCCCTCGCCTGGCTGGGCTGGGCCTTGATTCACGAGGGCTTCGGACTGCACGCGCCCGCGTATCACGCCGCCAACGTCATCGCGCACGCCATCAACGCCTGCCTGATATTCCTTTTGCTGCTTGGTTTTGTCCGGATCGCCGGTTTTGCCGAGGACCGGTTCTCACGATTGATCGCGGCGCTGGGCGCGGCGCTCTGGGCGATTCATCCCTTGCGCGTAGAAGCCGTCGCGTGGGTCACCGGCTTTCCCTACCAACTCTCGCTGATGTTTCTGCTGCTGGCCTTTCTCAGCTACTTCCGCATCAACTTCGAGACAAGGCCTTGGAAGCAGAGAGGCTACTGGCTGACCTTGCTGTTCTACTTTGCCGCCATGCTCTGTTACCCGATGCCCATCGGCGGCGTCGCCATTCTGATCGGGCTGAATGTCTTTCCCCTGCAACGAATCAGGTTGGACTGTTGGCGGGATCTGTGCCATCCGTCGACGCTTCGAACACTGACGGAGCTCATGCCGCTCGTTCTCATTTCCGTGGCCACCCTGGCCGTGGCGGTCTATGGAGCGCATGGCCGGATAGGAATTCACGAACGTCCGCCAACCCTGGACGAATATCCCGTGATTCCCCGTATGCTTCAGGCCACATTCGTCTGGTGCTACTACCTGTGGAAACCATTTCTTCCATTCGGGCTCTCTCCGGTCTATTCAACGTTCTCCCCGCTCGATCCAACCGCCATCAAGTTCTGGCTGTCCGTCGCGGCCTTCGCCGGAATCTCTTGGCTCACCTGGTCTCGACGAACAGCGCTACCGGCCTGGCCCGCTTTCTGGCTGGCGCATCTCGGCGTGCTCTTACCCGTGCTCGGCGTCAATGTCCTCGGGCACAGTCAGGGCGATCGCTATTGCATCATCCACGGCCTGCTTCTCTCGATGGCCTTCGTCTGGTGCGCACTCAAGTGGCGCAACAAAGAGCACGAATCCCAGACGCTCGCCGTCACCGCGGTGGTCACAACTCTTTTTGCCGTGCTCACCTGGCACCAATCCGCCATCTGGAAAAACAACACCACCTTCTTCACCCACCAGCTCGAGACCCTTCCCCAGCGCGGTGGCGCCACCGCCATCGCGTTGTTTCGCCTGGGCAACGTCGCGTTTCGTGACGGCGAAATCGCCACTGCGGATCAGCGCTACACGGAAGCCCGCGCCGCACATCCTCCATTGCCGCTACCGGAACTTCCTTTTCGTCATGGCGAGGTGCTCTACCTGCAGGGACGAATGCAACAGGCCGCCATCCAGTATTCCATGGCAACACGACTCAAACCGGATGCCCGGGAACCGTGGTACGGTCTCAGCCAAAGCCTCATCGCGTTGGGTGAACTGAACGCGGCGGAAAAGGTCTGTCGCGACGCTCTGAAGCTCCATCCCAACGCACCCGAATTCCTCGACGATCTCGCCCAGATCCGGAAACTGATATTCAATCGGAACCAATAGCACCCGACTTGCATTCACAGTTTCAGAAACCGGATACGCTGCAGTTCGAATGCCCTTGTCCCACCGCAATTCATGCGTTCCCATCAGGGCATGACCTTCGAAGAAGTGAACCGGCGCAAACTTGAGCGCATTGATGAAACCCATCGTTGTTCGTCCGGCAACTGCGCTTTGCTGATCATTGACATGCAGCACGGATTCCTGGACCAGGGCGCGTCACTGGAAGTCCCCAAGGGCCGTGACCTGATTCCGAACATCAAGCGACTCATCGACGCCAGCCGCACCACCGGTATCCCGGTCATCTTCACCGAATTCGTCTACGCCGACAACGTGCCTTGCCTCCGCGGCAATCCGTTCGGTCCGCAACACCTTTCATCCGCCGCCAGTGAAGAGGCCGGCTACGGAACCATGCCCGGCAACTGTCTCATCGGCCCCAATCCCGGCACCGGCGCCGAATCCGCCGCAACCATTCCCGCACTGAAACCTCAGCCCGGCGAACTTGTCGTGCAGGCGCACACCTATGACAAGTTCTACGGCACCCACCTCGACCTCGCCCTGCGCGCGCAGAACATCAGGCGTCTGATCGTGACCGGAGTCACCACGGACGTCTGCGTGAACAGCACGATCGTCTCTGGCTCCACCCGCGACTATCGCGTCACCGCCGTCACCGACGGCATGGCCACCATCCACGACCATATTCACGACGCCTGCCTGCAGATCTGGGAGAACAAGTTCGCACGCTTGAAGACGACGGATGAGGTGCTGCAGGAGCTCGAATAGTCGGCGTTCAGTCTTCGTAGTGATAACGAAGTTGGGCAAGCATCAGCGTGTCATCTTTTACGCAGTAGAACATGCGATGTTCCTGATTGATGTGACGCGACCAATAGCCTTTGAACAGCTGTCGCAGCGGTTCAGGTTTGCCGATGCCCTTGAACGGGTCACGGTAGGTGTCGCGGATCAATTGATGGATTCGTTTGACCAGTTTCTTGTCGGTGGCGAGCCAGTGCTGATAGTCCTCCCAAGCCTGCTCAGCAAAGAGAATCTTTATTCCGCGTCCGCTAGTTTGCGCTTCCGTCCCCTTCCGGCTTCCAGCGACTGTATGGCGTCCTGCAAGCGCCGGGCGGGCGCGGGCGATCGCAAAAGATACGCCGTTTCCTCCAGAGCTTCGTAATCCTCGAGCGACAGCATCACCACGAATTGATCACGCTTCCGGGTAATGATCACCGGTGCCCGGTCATTGCCAACCTGATCCATTGTCGCTGCGAGATTCTCCCTCGCAGCCGTATAACTCACCGCCTCCATCCTGTAGTTGATAAAGTACGGGAACCCGGATTTGTCGAACGGTGTTTTCGAAGATCGCTCAGACGTCGATCTCCCAGCCCTTGCGGTAGGGGCGCTGGATGAACTTCTTCAGTTCCGGACGGCCTTTGACTTCCATCTTCTTCGAGTTCCAGCGGAGTTTTTGCTTGGGGTTGCGCTGGGCCAGGACGCCGAGCAACACGACTTCGGTGAACGGCCCGGCGTGTGAGAAGTCGGACTGACCGCGCTCGACCTTGCCGTTGATGGCCTCGATCCACTCCAGGTAATTGTCGTTGTTGGCGGCGCGCGGGATTGATTCCTCCGGGTCGAACATTTCGCGGCGGTTGTTCGGCTTGACCAGCCAGTTGTTCTTGGCGCGATGGAAGAACATCTTGCCTTCCGTCCCGATGATCACGCTGCCGAAATCCTTGAACGACTGATCTTCCAGCACGTCCTTGCCCGGGTGGTTGTACTCGTTGCTCTCCTTCACGAGCTGCCATTTTTCGCGATCGAAGTGCGCCTGAGTGTAACCGTCATACCAGAAGTACTTGAAGCCCTTCTTGTCCGTGTATTTGCTCGGGCCAAAGTCCCAGCGGATCTTGGAGTTGATCGGCGGAGAGAGTTCCGTGGCGCCGTTCTCCTCGGCGTAGACCGTCTTCGGAGCTCCGGGCATCAACGCCCAATAGCCCATGTCCATGATGTGGCAGGCCATGTCCCCGAGGGCACCAGTTCCATAATCCCACCAACCGCGCCAGGAGAACGGAGCAATCACGTCGCTGTATTCCACAAACGGAGCCGGGCCACACCAGAGATCCCAATCGAGCCATTCGGGCACTTCCTGTTCCTCCGGAGCCTTTTTGAATCCCTGCGGCCATACGGGGCGATTCGTCCACGAATGAATCTCCTGCACCTTGCCGATGATGCCGGCGCGGATGAGTTCGACGCAGCGGCGCATGTGGGCGTTGGCGTGGGCCTGATTCCCCATCTGGGTCTTCACACCGGTCTCGGCCGCAATCTCGGTCAGCTTGCGCGCTTCCCAGATTCCGTGCGTCAATGGCTTCTGACAATACACATGCTTGCCTGCCTTCATCGCGAGGGCGCTGGCATGGAAGTGATGATGATCCGGACAGGACACCGTGACGGCGTCGAACTTGTCGCCCATGTCTTCGATGAGCTCGCGATAGTCGGTGTAGAACTCCGTGCCGGAATAGGTGTTCCGGACATCTTCCATCGAACGCAGTTTGCGGTTCGACTTGGCGAAGTTAGCGGCAAACTTGCGAGCGTCCACCACATCCGCCAGCGCGACCACCTGGAAACCCGCCTTGTCTGATCCCCCAAGATCCGCGCGCCCCTTGCCACCCGCACCGATGCCGGCGAGCGCCGGTTTCGAGTTCGCGCCCCAAGCCGAGCTGGGAACATATTGAAATCCGAAAGTTGCAGCGGCAACCATGCCGGTTGCCTTCACGAAATTGCGACGAGAAATGCGTTTGAAAGAAAATTGCTTGGGCATGGCGGAGAGTGTCGTGGCGCCCACACAGGTTGTCCAGCGCGTATCTACCTGACAAACAAATGGAGAGCATCGCTCCGTCGTGAGCCACGCCGAATCGGCTCCGTCGATGCTGGGTGTTGATGCACGTCATCCTCGCGACCAGCGGCGGAACCGACGGAGCGGTTCCCTCCAGACAACCCGCGTTTGCCATGACCGGTCTTGTCATTCAACTCTCGAGAATCAGACCGCCGACGATCTCCCCCACGACGAGGGCCGATTTGCATTCATCCGAACAGTCGCTATAATGCCGGCTTGCTCCCACAGGGCATCTCATATGCGTACAGACATAGAATCAGAGTCCGCCGCCGGCACGGCAACCGAATCGCTGCATGACGTGCAGAGCGGACGCGACCACCGCGAAATCCGCATCGACAAGGTCGGTGTGCGCGGCATGCGTTTTCCCATCCAGATCCGCGACAAGGCGCACAGCACGCAGAACACCATCGCCACCATCGGCATGTATGTGGACCTGCCCAAGGAATTCAAGGGCACCCACATGAGCCGCTTCGTGGAGGTGCTCAACGCTCATGGCAAAATCGTTCACGTGGAAAACATCCCGGACATTCTGCACGCGATGCAGTCCAAGCTGAGCGCGGACACGGCACACCTGGAAATGGAGTTTCCGTTCTTCCTCACCAAGGAGGCGCCGGTCACCGGCAAGCCCGGCGTGATGGATTACACCGCGCGTTTCGAGGCCAATGCAAACGGCAAGGAAATCGATTTCGTGCTGACCGTGATCATTCCGGTCACGACGCTGTGCCCGTGTTCCAAGGCCATCTCCGAGTATGGTGCACACAATCAGCGCGGCAATGTGACCGTCCAATTGCGTTCGACAGAAGCGGTATGGATCGAGGAGGTTATCGAACTGGTCGAACAATCCGCCAGCAGTGAACTCTATTCCCTGCTCAAGCGTCCGGATGAAAAACACGTCACCGAACGCGCCTACGAGAATCCGGTGTTCGTCGAGGATCTCGTGCGCAATGTGGTCACTCGATTGAACGATCATCCGCACGTGACGTGGTACAAGGTCGAAGCCGAGAACTTCGAGAGCATCCACAATCACAACGCCTACGCCTGCATCGAAAAGGGCTGATTCTGCCCCTAGGGCGACGCTCATTCAGGTGGACAATTCGCCGTTGACGTATTTCCGCAGCCACCATTAGTGTCCGGAAATCCGCCCTCCCCCCGATTCGTCGGAACAGCGGATACATGATGACCGAAGGTTATTGCGTTAAGTGCAAGGCCAGTCAGTCGATCCTCAACGGCGTTGAGGACCGGTTGAAGAATGGCCGCCGAACCGTGCGAGGAAAATGCCCGACCTGTGGTGACGTAATCGTCAAGATCGTCACCGGTCCACCGGGCGATATCGAAACCCGGAATTCCGGTTCCTCCCCTCAGATCGCGTCCCCTTGAAACCGGCGCGGGCAATCCCGCGTCTGACCCACACCATGAAGAAACTCATCCCGCTCGCCGCCCTCACCCTTTCCTTCGCCCTTGTTTCGCCGGCCATCGCCGACGACAAGGAATCCAAAAAGGACAAACCGAAATCTGAAGCGTCCGAACAGGCCGAACGCAAGCGCCGCCTGATGGAGCTCATGAAAAAGCGGCGAGATGCCGACCGCGAACATGCCGGACGGGAGAAAAAACCCGACGCCCGCCGGGATCACCATCCCGAGCGAGTTGAACGCGAAGGTGGCGCCCGACGAGACCAACCGGAACGCGAAACCCGCGATCGAGTTCACAGCGCGGAAAGGGAACACCCGGAAGCACGCGGTCGAGGCCGCTCTCCGGAACGCGAACACCAGGAACGGGGACGCGGCCACGACAGCCCCGAACGTCACCTCGCCGAAATGATGGAACGCCTGCAGGCCGCCAAACGAGCAGGCAAGGCCGAGGAAGCGAAGCGCATCGCTCATCACATTGAGGAGTTCCGGCAGCACCATGCCCGCGCAGCCCGAGAGCGTGCCGAGCAGCAAACCCGCCGCGGCCGCGAACATCACGACGGAGAACACCATGGCCGTGGTCATGATCGTGAAGCCGAGGAAGTGGAACGTCGCGTGCATCATCTCCGCGAAGCCGCCAAGAATCTCGCTGCTGCGGGTTTCCGCGAACAGGCCGAGCAGGCCGAACGCGAAGCCCACGAAATCGCACAAAACTTTCGCCGCGAACGCGCCGGTCACCACGAAGGTCACGGTCCCAGCAACATGGAACTCGCGGAAGCCCTGGAAAAACTCCAGCGCCAGGTACACGAGTTGAGCAAGGTCGTCAGTGAAATGCGCGGCGCAGTCAAGGCACGCGGCCGATAGGACTCAACCGTGAAGCGCTTCATTGCCCTGCTCGTCTTGGCCGGCTCAATTGCCGGAAGCCAAGCCGCCGAAAAGCTCTTTGTCGCTTCTCCGCTGACGGAGACAGGCGCATTCACAAAAGGCATTGAAGGTCCCGCCTGTGATCGCGCCGGCAACATCTACGCCGTCAATTTCGCGAAGCAACAGACCATCGGGCTGACCAAGCCCGATGGTTCTTCGTCAGTGTTCGTCGAGCTCGACGGCATCAGCACCTGCAATGGCATCCGCTTCAATCGGGCGGGCCAGATGTTCGCCGCCGACTACAAGGGCCACAACGTCCTGCAGATCGATCCCCAGACCCGCAAGGTCTCCGTCTTTGCCCACGAACCGAAGATGAATCAACCCAACGATCTCGCCATCGATGGAAACGGCGTGCTCTACGCCAGCGATCCCAATTGGAAGGAGAAGACCGGTCAGCTCTGGCGCATAGATGCCAAGGGCAAGGTCACCCGATTGGCCAAGGACATGGGAACCACCAATGGCATTGAGGTCAGCCCCGACGGCAAAACGCTCTATGTCAACGAAAGCGCCCAACGCAACGTCTGGCAGTTCGCCATCCGCAAAAACGGCACCCTCGGCAAGAAACGCCTGCTGAAGAAGTTCGACGACTTCGGCTTCGACGGCATGCGCGCCGATATCAACGGCAATCTCTACATCACCCGCTACGGCAAGGGCACAGTCGTGAAACTCTCACCGCAAGGCAAGATACTGAAGGAGATCAACATCCTCGGCGAACGCCCGAGCAACATTTGCTTCGGCGGTCCTGACGGCCGCACCGCCTACGTCACCGAAGTCGAGCACCAGCGTTTGGTCCAATTCCGCGTCGACCGACCGGGACTCGCGTGGCAACGGTGGAAGCAGTAATCAGTATTCGGTCATCAGTAGTCAGGGCTCGCGCACGAGAGACTGATTACTGATCACCGATTACTCGACCACACTTATGCGAACCCTCTTTATTCTCTCGCTCGCCGCACTCTGCACTCACGCCGCCGATCTGCCCCAGGTCAAGGTCTCCAACATACGTCGTGTGTTCCACAACGGTGAGCACAATGCCTTCACCGATCTGGTGAAGTTCAAGGACACCTACTACCTGGCCTTCCGCAGTTGTCCAGACGGGCACATGGTTCACCCGACGGCATCCATCATCATTCTTGCCAGCAAGGACACCAAGAGCTGGCAACAGGTTCACCGGTTCAGTGTCACCAAGCGCGACACCCGCGATCCGCATTTCCTCGTCTTCCAGGACAAGCTCTTCGTCTACACCGGCACGTGGTATTGCGGCGACTCATCCCCTGCCCGTTCCGAATACACGCTGAACCGCCATCTGGGCTACGCCGCGTGGTCCGCTGATGGCAAGGAGTGGCACAGCCCGATCATGCTCGAAGGCACCTTTGGTCATTACATCTGGAAAGCGAACACTTATGAGGGCAAGGCCTACCTGTGCGGCCGCCGCAATCGCGATTTCGAGATCACGGCGCGCGGAGAAGGCGCCACCGTTCAATCACTCATGCTGGAGAGCGATGACGGCCTGATCTTCCGCAAGCGAGCCGTGTTTCAGGAAGTGCGAGGTGACGAAACCGTTTTCCAGTTCGAACCCGACGGCAGCATCCTCGCCATCGGCCGGCGCGGCGGCAGCAACGCTCAGTTGCTCAAATCCAAGCCGCCGTACACCAAGTGGGATCGCAGTGATCTCGACCGCTACATCGGCGGCCCCATGCTGATCAAGTGGGGCGACCGCTACATCGCCGGTGGCCGTCGCAGCGTTTCGGGCAAAGGGCCCAAGACCTCCATCTGCTGGTTCGTCGACGACAAGCTCCACGAATTCGCCCAACTCCCCAGCGCCGGCGACAATTCCTATCCGGGCTTCCTTGAGTTCTCCCCCAAGCGCGGACTCATCTCCTGGTATTCCAGCCACGAGAAGGACGAAAACGGCAACGGCATCACCGCCATCTACCTCGCCGACCTGAGCATCGTCGACTGATCTCCTTTCTACTTCGGGACAAATAATACGTAGCATATGCCACGTATTTAAAAAATGCCTATTGAAACGGCTTGTTTTGGATTGATCAGTCACACGCCCTCGCTATCCTCGCCGCCCTTACAGGAACCAAAAAACATCGATTATGAGTCTCAAACTGCACAATGCCATGTGGCCTGGTCTGGTCGGCAAAGGAACCGACGAAGGCCAGGAACCTCCCATCAGCCTCGAGCGCATGCTCGACCTCACCGCCGCCGCCGAAATCAACGGCCAGAAGTTCGACGGTATTGATTACTTTCTCTTCCTCCCTCACACCGACCCGCAGGCAAGCGATGACGATCTGAAGAAGATCGCCGACCTCATCCAGGGCAAGGGCTTTGACATCGGCTCTCTCGTGGCTCCGGTCTGGCCGGGCACCATCGGTGATTCCGCCATGGGCACCGACGAGCAGCAGGGCAAGTTCCTCGACGCCGTCAAGATGGCCTGCCGCGTCGCCAAGATCTTCAACGACCACGGCGCCCGCAAGCGCGGCGCCATCCGCATTGACTCCGCCGAATTCGGCGTCGCCAAGTGGAAGGAAAATCCGGGTGAAGGAACCGCCCGCATCATCGACACCTTCAAGAAGGCCGCCGAGATCGCCAAGGACAACGGCGAGCGTCTTGTTGCCGAAGGTGAAATCTGCTGGGCCGGCATGCATTCCTGGAAGGACATGCTCGACCTGCTCGAAGGCGTCGGCATGCCCGAAGCCCTCGGCTTCCAGGCCGACCTCGCCCACACCTACCTCTACACTATGGGGTACAATGCTCCCGAGCACGCCCTCCTTCAGGCAGGTTACAGCGACGACGAATTCTACGCCGCCTACGAGCAGATGACCGACAAGCTCCGCCCTTGGACCTATGACTTCCACGTCGCCCAGAACGACGGCGAAGTGCACGGCGCCGGTTCCCACGACAAGACCGGCAAGCACTGCCGCGCCGACGATCCGAACGGCAAGTTGGACATCACCAAGTGCTCCGGTTACTGGCTCAAGGACTACGCCGACCGTGGCATCGAACACATCTGCTGGGACGGCTGCATGTTCCCGAACTCCGTCCTCGAAGACGGCAGCACCTGGAACACGATCCTCGACGCGATGATCAAGGTTCGCGACGCCCAGGGCTGAGTGAGCAGCAATCAGTTATCAGTAATCAGAAAACAGCTTCAATAAGATGAGTGAAAAG
>JAYPXF010000107.1:0-20978 GCA_038154405.1 Verrucomicrobiales bacterium
ACCTCCATGATCATGCAACGGGAGGCAGTACTCACACCTGGCGCGCGCCGGAACACCTGAAACAAAGGCCGCAGCACACTTCCCGCCGCCTCATTCGTGCCGGACACGACTCCATCCGCCTGGCGCATTGCCACCATCATCGATCCGAAGTAGTTCGGCTGAAGCATCTTCTCCCGTGCTTTTTCAAGGGTCATCCCTCTGTCCTCACGATGACGCGCATAGACTTTGGCAAAGCGGTTCAACTCTTCGCTGTCCCCGGGATTGATGATGCGAACCCCTTCCAACGAAAGGTTCAGGTTCGCAGCCAGCTGTTTGATCCGTGTGCGATCGCCCAGAAGAATCGGAGCGCCCAATTGCAGTGTGAAGAACTGTCGAGCAGCCTGCAGTACGCGCGGCTCCGTCCCTTCGGGAAAAACAATCCGTTTGGGATGCCGTTGCAGCTTCTGCAATATGCCGCCGATGAAACGCACGCGCTTTAAGTAACGGTTGTCTCCCCTGACGGCAATTCCCATTCCGAGACAGCCCTCAACAAAAACGCGGACGGGATCGTAGATTCGGACGCTATCCGAATCTTTGCTTCGATTGGAAGTCGAAGCTACGGCATGCATCGCAAGGGCCTGACCGATCACGTCATCGACCGGCCGCGGACCGGACAATGTCCCTGGCCTGTTCCACCAATGGCAGATCGTACACCAGATCGGCAAAGCGAAAGTCCACTTCGCCACTTTGTTCGCTCCCCAACATCTCCCCCGGTCCGCGGAGTTTCAGGTCTTCCTCGGCAATCCGGAATCCATCGGTCGTTTCCGTCATCACGTTGAGCCGCTCCCAGACCGATTCATCCTTCTTGTTTGCCATGAGAATACAGTACGACTCGTGTGCGCCACGACCAATACGGCCCCGCAACTGATGCAGTTGAGCCAACCCAAACTGTTCCGCATTCTCAATCAGCATCACCGTCGCGTTTGGCACGTTGACTCCGACCTCGATGACCGTGGTTGCCACCAAGGCCTGAATCTCCCCCTTCTGAAAGCCGGACATCATCCGTATCTTCTCCTCTCCTTTCATCCGCCCATGCAACAAACCGAACGAGATGTCCGGGTAGATTCCACCCAATCGAACAAACTCGTCGTTCACTGCTTTCAGACCTTTCTTCAGATCGGAATCCTCCAAGCGTGGATAAACGACATAGGCTTGACGGCCGGCTCG
The DNA here is from genome assembly GCA_038154405.1 of Verrucomicrobiales bacterium. Lineage (GTDB taxonomy): Bacteria > Verrucomicrobiota > Verrucomicrobiia > Limisphaerales > JAYPXF01. Next base: position 1,207 of record JAYPXF010000107.1, read on the forward strand.
GATTTGTTCGCGGATGAATTCCCAGACCATCGGCAATTTGTCCTCCTCGCGAACAAAAGTCCGGATCCGTCCCCGACCTCCCGGCAACTCAGTGATACTGGAAACATCCAGATCGCCGTAAAGCGTCAGCCCCAAGGTCCGGGGAATCGGTGTGGCCGTCATCACCAGCAGGTGCGGATAGTTCCCCTTGCGCACCAACGCCTCTCGCTGAGCCACCCCGAACTTGTGCTGCTCATCAATCACCACCAGCCCCAGTTTCTCGACGGAGAATGACTCCTGAAAAAGCGCATGTGTCCCGACGGCGATGGCTCCGGCATCAGCATCCACTTTCGGACGCAACAGATCCGGTTCTTCAGCCTCCACCTTGCGACTTCCGGTCCTCAGACTCACCGAGATGTTCATCGGTTCCAACCAATCCCGGAAATTCTCGAAATGTTGTTCCGCAAGAATCTCCGTCGGTGCCATTATCACCGCATTGAATCCGCTTTCAATCGCCATCAGCGCACTGGCCGCCGCGACCACTGTCTTTCCGGAACCGACATCTCCCTGCAACAAGCGCCGCATCGGCACACCACCGGCCATATCTTCACGAATCTCCTTGAGCACGGCCGTCTGCGACGAAGTCAGTTCGAACCCCAATCCCTTCAGAAACGGTCGGATGAGCCGATTGTCCCCGGCACACTTCATCCCCTTGGCTCGTGACTCCAACTTTGCCCGTCGATCACGAAAAGCCGCTTGCAGATCGATCAACTCATCCAACGCCAACCGGCGGCGGGCGATTTCGATATCACCCAATTCTTCCGGGAAATGCGTCATGTGAATCGCATTCCCGCGATCTGGGTGATCTTGCTCAAGCAACATCGGATGCGGATCCGGAATCCCCTCGGAGAATCGCCCGATCAACTTCCACATCAGCGATCTCAACCATCGTTGCGGCAATCCCTCGGTCAACCCGTAAACCGGCACGATCCGATGCAGGTGAATCGAGTTTTCTTCCCCTTTGACCACCACCTCCGTTTCCGGATGATCGATCGTCAAGGGCTTCATTCCCACCACGCGACCGTAAACGCACACCTCATCCCCCACTTTGAAGTAGCGCTCCATGTAGGGCAGATTCCACCAGCGGCAGGTCAGATGAGCCGTCCCATCATCGAGAACGAATTCGAACACGCTCCCTCGCCGTCGCCGAAACCGCTTCACTCCCTGCGCCATCACCCGACCGTGAACCGCGACGGATTCCCCCTTATTGAGACTCGATATCGAACGATAATGCCGGCGGTCCTCATACCTTCGTGGCCTCTACAACAACAGGTCACCCAAGCTGGAGATCTTCAAACGCCCCAACTGCTCTTCCCGCTCCGGACCGATACCCTTGATCTCTCGCAACGGCAATTCGAGATCAATCGTTTCAGGCTTCGGCACGACGCGATTTAACCCGATTCGTATTGATTCAACCAAGGTCAACTTATTCGCGATGACACTGCCACTATCGATTCGCTTGCGTAAGCACCGGGAAATCCGGAAACTACCGCGATGCCGCCGAATCCGGAGACAGCGCTCGACCAGCTCTGGCAGGAATACAGCAGGTCGTTGAAGCATTTCGACGACCTGAGTCTTGCCCGTTGGATGGCGCAGACGCTCGGACAGTTCGAAGGCCAGGTCTGGCGTTTCTCGCATCCCCTGGTCGGCGTCTATCGCGTCGCTGCCCAGATCGCGCACGACCGCCAGATCTGGTTCAAGCGGCTCGTAAACATCCCCGGTGCCTATCTGGAAGGATCCTGTTGTCGCGCGCCACTGTTGCCCTTTCTCACTCGGGATGTTCTCGATATGGGACTCATCTGCCAACACTGCGCCGGCACTGCCATTCCCTTCGAAGAGATTCCGGAGGAGTTGCAGACTGATGTGAAGAAGTGGGCCAAAGACTACGACACCGTTCACGAGGTGGCCCACTGGGACGATGACAAGAAAAAGCGCGTTCCCAACTATCAGCAGGTTTTTGAGAAAGCCGCCGACGAAGCGGAAAGCCTCCTGCTTCGCGCCGGAACCGATCTTGCCGGCAAACTCCTGGACCACTTCCCGTCAGTCGTCTGGGAAGATCAGGATGAGTGCCTCGATGTCCGCCCTGAGGACATCCAAACCTGGAAAGCCTGAAACCTGATTCACCCGGATTCCGTCTGTCACCTCATGAATCCGAAACCCCATCCGACCATTCCGGGCTGATCGGCAATGTTTGGGCTGTTCAAAGGAATCCGCTTTGTGTCTCGCTGGATCTACCGGACGGTGGTCATTGTGTTGGTGCTGCTGATCGGCGCCCTGATCCTGCGTGATCCTCTGTTTCAGTCTCTGACCGAACAGCGTATCCGGGAAGCCACTGGCCTCGACGCCCGTATGAAAGCCATGGACGTCGGACTGCTTCAGCAGCGTGCCACATTGGAGAACCTGAAGATCTACAACACCTCGGAGTTCGGCGGCGGCGTCATGCTCGACATCGAGGAACTCCACTTCGAAGTCGACGCTGATGCGCTGAAACGCGGCGAACTCCATTTCAAACTGATCCGCATCGACCTGAATCTTCTGAACATCGTGGTGGACCAAAGAGGTGACAACAATTTCCGTGCCCTCCACAACTACCGTCTCCTGCGCCGCGCTTCGGCCACCGACTCCACCGGACCCCTTGAAGACCTCATCGACCCTTCCCTAACCTTCACCGGAATCGACATGCTGAACCTATCTGTGAGGAGTTTCCACAAGACCGATCTCGCCAAGCAAGGCCCACCGGAAGTCATCGACGTCAACACCCACAATGCCGTCTATCAGAACATTCGCACGCGCGAAGAGCTGATGAACCGGCTGACACCATCGATCGTGCAGACCGCAGCACAGTTCCTCTACGAAAGCTACTACGGCAAACGCTGATCAGGCGTTACGTAAACGAATGAAGCCAAACCGAGGTTACCGCAGCTGTTGGGTAGATTCGGTTGGCAAGCGAGGCTACGGCGCCGAGGCCGGGAACAGTTTTTCCGAAATCGTTCGGGAATTCACTGATTGCCGTCGGGAAACGCGACCTGCTTGGACGACATCAGATACGCGACCAAATCACGCACCTGCTCGTCCGTCATGCCCTCAAGCAAACCATCGGGCATGAGTGAAAACGCGGACTGTTTCCGAGATTTCAGCTCATCCCGACTCACGACCAGTTTCTCTGTCGCGGTCTGAACCTCCAACGTCCGCCCCGTTTCCCTTGTGACCGCGCCATTGATGACCTGGCCATCTTTCAAGGTGATCACCGACATCTTGTAATCCCCCGCAATCATCGCACTCGGATCCGCGATATTCTCCAGCAGGTATTCCAGGTTCGACCGATTCGCGCCGGTGATATCCGGCCCGATGTCCTTCCCTTCACCAAACAGCGTATGGCAATTCGCACAGACGACATTGAACAACTGCCGGCCTTTCAAGAGATCGGCCTGTTGCAGAATATTCGGCGAGAGTCGCCCTCGGTGTTTAGCCATGATTTTCTTCTTCTCAGCGCTACTGCTGCGGATCGTCCCCCAGTTCTTCTCCAGAGCCTTCTCCAGTTTTTCGTCGCCGAATGATTGAATCTGGCGGGCGTGGAAAGCCTTGATTTCACCTCGCGCAATATTGCCATCCGCCACGGCCTTCAGTAGCGCTGTCGCATACGATTTCCGGGAAACCAACGTGCCGATGGCCGCCGGCCGATCACCCACCCGCATCCGCCAGTACTTGCCGATGATCGCGTTGGGCACCGACGGATCATCCACGGCCGCCATCCCACGTGCCGCGAGCCCCATCGTTTCGCGGGCATTGATCAGCTTCCTCAAAATCATCGCCAAATCGTCCGGACGATTCTCGATCAACACCTGCAACGCCGCCCGCCGTGTCTCACCGCTCGCACTCCCATCCATGGCAATCTTCCGCACCTCATCGAGCGCCCGGCCACTGCCGAAAACAATATCCAATTCCTGCACGAGACTCTCCAACTCCGAGTTTCCGCTCTTCCGAACGCGACTCGAAACATCATCCCAAGCCACCGGTTTGGGAGCCATTCGCCAGCCCTCCAGACCATCCACCATGCCGTGCAACACATCGCGGCGAATCGCGACCGAATCCGTTTCCGTGATACTCTTGACCAGGGCATCCACCGCACCCGGCCGCTCCTTGATCTGTTCGACCATCCGTCGGGCCGCATAGCGACGCGGTTTGGCCATCACACTGTTGCGAATCAGATTGAGTGCGGAATCCGGAAGATTTGCCGCAATGGGCTCGATCCCGTACCAGATCAGGAGTTGCTGATTGTGATCGTTCACATCCTCCTCGCGCATCAGCAATGCGCCGGCAAGGAACTGACGCGAACTAATTGGCAGGCGCTGCAAGGCTGCCGCGAGATAGAGACGAACAATCCCTGACTTTTCCCCACCAGCCATGCGTTCCAGTTCCTGCAAAGTCCTCGCATCGATTTCATCTTCCTGAGTCAGCAACCTGACCGCCCACACCCGAACATGCTCCATCGGATGATCCAGCTGCTCGCGCAGCCATGCCGCGGACGTGCCTCCGGCTACATGAAGCCCCCACAAGGCCCGAAGTTTGCGCACCTGTTGTTTTTGCTTCAGAAAATCGTTCATCAATGCAGCGCGCGCGCCAGTCATGTCACTCCCTGCAACCGCCCGCTCCTGAAGGACCCTTCTCGCCTGGCGTGCATACCAGTCATTGGCATGTCCCTGCAGTTTCACCAACTCATCATCGGACAGCTCAGCCACGTTCCTCACCGTCGCCGCCCCAGGTCTGCCATGACTGATCTTGTAGATACGCCCGGAGGTACGGTGAATGCCGTCGTTCTCATGACATTCCCCCACGTCTGCCCAATCCGCGACAAACACGGCTCCGTCATTGCCGGTGATCAGATCAATGCCGCGAAACCAATCATCATCCGCCAACGCAAAATCCGGGCGATGTTTTCCTACATAACCCGTCCCACTCCGCTCCAAATGATCGTGATTGATCCGATGGCCGAGCAGATTGATTGCAAACAATTCACCCCGATATTTCCCCGGCCAATTATCACCTTGATAGATCATCATGCCACAATGGGCATGCCCGCCTCCCGCCGAGTCCGTATCCCCTTTCGCATCACGCTCTTCATGCCATTTGCGCCGCGTATCCCAATGGTAGTGATCGGCGTGTTGATCGATGTACTCGTAGAGATTCGGTCGATGATGCTCCCCGTGCATACGCTTGAAATAGGCGCCGGGAAATCCGTGCCACAGGTGCCCGATCACTGTGTTAATCCAGATCAATTCCCCGTATTCGTTCCAATCGTGCCCCCATGGATTCGTCCCCCCGTGACATACAACCTCGAATTCCTTGCGTGTCGGATGATAGCGCCAGATCGAGCAATTGACCGCCGTCCGTTTCGCTTTCGGTATCCCTGGCGCCCCAACATAGGAAGAAGCCATCAATCCATGCCGGCCATATAGCCAACCGTCCGGTCCCCACTTCAGACCGTTCACGATATTGTGTCGGATCTTGTCGTCATCCCAGCCATCCAACAGCACCTGCGGTTCACCGTCCGGAACATCGTCACCATCGCGATCGGGAATGAAAAGCAGGTTGGGAGCGCATAAGGCCCACACTCCACCGAAACCGACCTCCACACTCGTCAGCTTCCAGGCCTTGTCCCAAAAGACCGTCCGTTTGTCATGCCGACCGTCATGATCAGTATCCTCATAAACCACAATACGGTCCCGCTGATCAGCCGAATAGTTCCGACTGCGATCATCGTAGGAATAACACTCCGCCACCCACAGCCGACCTCGAGAATCCGTGGTGATGGCGATCGGCTGCATCACGTGCGGCTCATGTGCAAAGACGGAGATATTGAACCCCTTCGGCAGGATGAATTTCCTCCGTGCCTCCTCCGCCAGCGTCAGCTTGTGATCACCCTTCTGATTGTTGACCGGCTTTGGGAAATCATTTGCGCAAACGCTCAAGACAGTCGCGATCAACGCGATGGCTAACATACAACGGGAATGCATGTCCGTGTGTACCGAGGACCCGAGCCCCGGTCAAATCTCATGTAAGCGGACCCGTACAGTGATTGGCGGGAACTGCTCCGTAGGTTTCGATCTCCACGGCAGAATAAGATCTCCAAGATTCGGCATGTTCCACCACCGTCTACGAAAGGATCTTGTGCACCACGTGGCCGTGGATGTCAGTGAGCCGATACGGCCGTCCTTGAAAAGTGTAAGTCAACCTCTCGTGATCGATTCCCAACAGGTGCAGGATCGTGGCCTGGATGTCGTGCACGTGAACCTGGTCTTCGGTGACGTGGAAACCCAGTTCATCCGTTGCACCAATGGCTGTCCCCGGCTTCACGCCACCTCCCGCCATCCACATTGTGAAAGCCTGCGGGTGGTGATCACGCCCCATTGAACGGCCGAGTGCGGCATTGGATTCCACCATCGGCGTGCGTCCGAATTCACCGGACCAGACCACGAGAGTCTCATCCAGCATCCCGCGCATCTTCAGATCACGGATCAACGCCGCAGAGGCACGATCGGTCAGGCCGGCCTGTCCTTTGATTCCCTTTTCCACGTTGGTGTGATGATCCCAACCCGCGTGATAGACCTGCACAAAACGGGAACCACGCTCAATGAGACGGCGGGCCAGCAGACAATTGTTTGCAAAGGAAGCACCGCCCTCCCGCTTGGCCCCATACATCTCGAGCGTGTATCGGGATTCTCTGGAAAGGTTCATCAACTCCGGCGCGCGCGACTGCATGCGGTAAGCCATCTCGTAGGAATTGATCCGGGTTTCAATTTCCGGATCACCCACAACACCCAGGCGCTTGCGATTCATCTTCCCGATCAAATCCAGGGTGTCCCGTTGGGCCCTGACATCGTAACCCTTCGGGTTGGCCACATTCAGAATCGGATCTCCGCTGCTGCGGAACGGCACACCGGCGTGCGTCGTCGGCAGGAAACCGGATGACCACAACGCGGCTCCGCCGCTGAGATTGCCTCCGCTCTTCAACACCACGAACGAAGGCAGATCATTCGCCGCACTGCCGATACCATAACTCAACCAACTGCCCATGCTGGGCCGCCCCGGCACACCAAACCCCGTGTTATACATGATCTGCGCCGGCGCGTGGTTGAACTGATCGGTCGTGCACCCCTTGAGAATCGCGATGTCATCCACCACTTCCGCCAGATGCGGGAGCATCTCCGACAACTCAGCTCCACATTGTCCATGACGACCAAATTTGAAACGCGGGCCCAGCACCGCCGCGTCCGGTTGAATGAACGCATAACGCTGCCCCTTGATCACGGATGGCGAAATCGGTTTGCCCTCCAACTCGGTCAACTTCGGCTTGTGATCAAACAGTTCCAACTGACTTGGCGCCCCCGCCTGAAAGAGGAAGATCACATTCTTCACCTTGCCTTTGAAATGGGTCCGCCTGGGTGAAATCGGGGAAACCGATCCGCCAAGCGCCTGCCCAGTCAGCGTTGATGCCAACGCGATCTTGCCGAGACCAATTCCGCATTCCTTGAAAAACTGCCTTCTGGTTGATTCCTGCAACGGCTTCATACGTTCATTCCTTCGTGATGGTCTCATCAAAATTCAACACCGAACGGGCCACCATGGTCCACGCGGCCAATTCGTTCAGATTCGGTTTCTTGCGATCGGCAGCGGAAACAAATTCATCCGCTTTCAACTCGTCTGCCTTCAGGCGCGTCAACTGCCGCTCATAGAAACGGGCCACCAGTTCAATCTCGGTTCGCGTGGGTTTACGAATCAGGCACTGTCGCAACACGTAGATCGCCTTCTGTCTTGAATTCGCGCCCTTCCGTTCCGACGTCAGCCGACCAAGAGCTTGGGCCGCCTCCAGAAAGACTTCGTCGTTCAGCAAGGTCAGTGCCTGCAACGGAGTATTGCTTCGTTCCCGCTGAACGGTGCAGAACTCGCCACTCACGCCATCAAACGTCAGATAAGCAGCAAACGGCGCAGTCCGTTTCGCAAAGGTGTAAAGACTCCGACGATAGCGATCGGGTCCTTTGCTGGTGTTCCACTTGTAACGCCCATAACTCAAGTCCGTGACGCTCGCCGGCTGCGGCGGAAACACGCTTGGGCCGCCCAGTTTGTCGCTCAACAAACCGCTCACTGACAGCGCGAGGTCACGGACCATTTCCGCGTCGATACGATTGCGCGGTCCACGGGCCAGCAGGATATTCTGCGAATCACGCTCCAACAATTCGGGCGAAGCCCTAGTCGCCTGCCGATAGGTCGAACTCATCACGATCAGCTTGTGCATCTCCCTCATCGACCATTTGCGCTTCACGAATTCCGTGGCCAACCAGTCGAGCAGCTTTGGATGCGACGGTGGTGATGATTGCGTTCCAAAATCCTCAATGGTGCGCACGAGTCCACGACCAAAGAACGCTTCCCATTGACGATTCATCACGACGCGTCCGGTCAGAGGATTTGTGCCGTCGACCAACCAGCGAGCGAACTCAAGCCGGTTCCGGGGCGCAGCTCCCGTTCCGGCCAAAAACCCGGGAATGCCTGAGCCAACGCTTTCCTTGGGCTGCGTATATTCACCCCGATGGCGCCGATAGGTCGGACGCGGATGATCCTTCGGTCGTTCCTGCATCACCAAGGTTGTCGGATACTTCGGCAACCGGTTTCTCAGCTTCGCGATTTCCGTACGCGCGTCTTTCAATCCCGGATCCACGGACAGGAAGTGTTTGAACACCGCCTGTTTCTCCGACCATTCCCAGTCGTCCATCGGCTTGCGCAGGAGACGTTCTACGTGGTTCGGCGTGGCGACCGCTTTCAGCTCCTGTTCCGTATCCGTCACCGAAATCCGAAATCGCCCCAGGCCGGCCGGATAGTGGCGCTCGAACAGCATTTCGATATCCAGTTGCTCCGCATCTTCAACCGGCTTCTCGAACACGAACACAGCCACGTGTCGCTCCCCGTTCCGGCGAGCGGTTGACCAGCCTGTCTCCCCTTTCCCATCGGTCGCCAACGCCGCAGAAACCTTGCCCCGTCCGATCGCGTTCCGGGCATATGTCTCGGTTGCCGACTTGATCGTCACCGCGTTGCCGTCAGCCTCCACCGTAAGTTCGCTAAGAAAGAAATCGCCTTTCGGCCCTTCGTAAAAGGCGAAGCCCGGCCCCTTCGCCGGCAGGGACTCATGCGGCAACGCTTCAAGGCGCAAAGCCCTCACCTTGCCCTTTCCGGGGCGATAACCGATGCGATAGATATCCCGCTTGGTCTGATCCCCGGAAGCCAGGATCGAGTCATCCTTTTGGATCCGCAACTTGGGCATTGTGCTGTGCACCGACGCGGGCTTCAGCTGCCGCCAATTCACCGCCTCTTTGCGTGCCTCCTTCACCCATTCGGAGAACCGCTTCTCCACCCACTCTTCTCGAAGTTCCTTCACCTCGTCGGTTTCCTTCGCGTCGGGACTGAATTTGATCTTGTTCGGAAACGGAAACCGATTGGCAAGGTTCCGTTCCGCCATCGCGATGTCGAATTCCAGTTTCCGCCGTTGCTTGGACAGCTCGCGACCCGGCACATCCAGATCCGGTTCGTCGGCATTGTTCAGGTAGGCCATCAACCCGTAGAACTCCGAGTGTTCAATCGGGTCATACTTGTGCGTGTGGCACTGCACGCACATGAGTGTCAGCCCCAGCCAGGCAGTGCCCGTGCTATTCACCCGGTCCACCATCGCGTAGTAACGAAACTCCAGCGGATCAATTCCGCCTTCCTCGTTCAACATGGTGTTCCGATGAAAACCCGTGGCTACGCGCTGCGACACCGTCGCATTCGGCAACATATCCCCCGCCAATTGCTCGACCGTGAACTGGTCGAACGGCATGCCGTCATTGATCGCTTTGATCACCCAGTCCCGATAGGGCCAGATGGAACGCGGACGATCCTTCTCGTAGCCGTTCGTATCCGAGTAACGAGCGATATCCAGCCACTTGCGCCCCCAGCGCTCACCGTAGTGTTTCGAATTCAACAAACGGTCCACCACCTTTTCATAGGCATTCTGGGTCTTGTCATTCACGAAAGCGTCCGCTTCCTCCGGTGTAGGCGGCAGTCCGATCAGGTCCAGGTAAACCCGCTTGATCAGCGCGTATCGATTGGCCGTCGGGCTCGGCTTCATGCCTTCCTTGTCGAGACGTGCCATGACGAATTGATCGATCTCGTTCTGCGGCCAGTTCGGATTCGAAACCTTCGGAGGCGTAGATTGCCTAGGACGGATGAAAGCCCAATGCTTCTGATATCCCGCACCTTCCGCAATCCACTGCCGCAGTTTGGCGATCTCCGATTGACTCAACTTCCGCTTGGTCTCGGGTGGCGGCATTCGGTCACCTGCATCAGACGTCAGGATTCGTTTCAGCAGTTCGCTGTCAAATGGCTTGCCGGGAACAATTGCGCCCGCATCAACCGCCCCTCCCCGCTCGTCGAGACGCAAACCCGCCTTCCGCGCGTTCTTGTCCGGCCCATGACAATCAAAACATTGGCTCGCCAGAATCGGACGAATGTCGTGGTTGAAAGAAATCTTCGACGCAGCATTCATCGAGACGATCGACATCCCGGCAATAAGCACACAAACAGCGTGCCAGCGTCCCGTAGTATGGCGGCATGACGTCGCTTCTCTCTTCACCAAATCACTTTCAACACCTTCGCAAATCATCTCACTCACGCTCACCTCAAGGAAAGCGGCGTCATGCCGCCTCACTACACGACCTGGCGGAAAAACTTTGCTCATCTTCATTTACTTCGCCTGCTTGACTACGAAATCGACCAGTTCTTGGCACTGAAAGAAGCCGGGCCAGAAGTTGTGTCCTTGGCCGTCGATCTCCATCACTTCAATGAGATCACCTGCACCCGCTTCAACGTAACGCCTCCGCAATTCCGCCGCGTTCTGCTTCAACGGCACGACCTTGTCGTCTTTGCCATGGATGATGAAAACGGGGATCTTGGCTTTCGCCAGCACCTGCGCCTTGGAGATCGGGTTCAGCTTACCAGCCTTGCTCTGCAAGGAGGTCGGAGTCAGACCATACGCGCTCGCAGCACGTCCCACTCCCGGATAGGTCGTAAAGTCATACACTGGGTAGATTCCCGCAATCCCGGCAATACGGCCGGGATTCGCAATCGACCAACTGCTTACCCAAAGCCCGCCGCGACTGCGCCCCAGGCAAACCGGCTTCTTCGAGAAGCCATGTTTTCCAACGACGTGGTCATACAGACTGTCAAAATACTTCAGCACCAGCGGGCTGCCGTATGCTTCCCCCACATCCACACCGGCGACAGCGATCCCGGCATCGAGAAACTTCTGGTGCATCCACTGTTCCGCCTTGTCGGGATAAGCCGGCAAAGTTGGGCCGTAGAAAACCCACGGATTCCCCTTCGCCGGTTTCTTCGGTCGCATGATAAAGGCGTTCTTGCCCATCACTTTGAACGTCTCGCCGTTGATCAACACCTGCCGCCGTGCTGGAGCCTTGCCACGCTTCTTGGCCGGCGGAGGTTTGGGCAGATCCATCATCGCCACCTTCCGAAACTCTTCCATCTTGTCGTCCCAGGTCCTGATCAGCTTCATCGCCAATGCCGGTCGCGATTTGGAAAGGTCGTTTGATTCGGCCCGATCCTTCGCAAGGTCATAAACCTCCCACTCTTCGCCATTGGCTTTCACCGCCTTGTAGTCGCCCATACGAATAGCCTTGTGGGCGTCATGAAACCACCAAAGGTAGTCGTGCTTGACCGAACCGTCCTCCGCGAAAGCCGGCACCAAACTGAGCCCCGGAGCAGGCGCCCGCTTCCGTTCCTTCACCTTTTCCGGCATCTTTCCGCCTGCCACTTCAAGGATCGTCGGCACAATATCGATCACGTGCCCCGGATTGTGACGAATCTCATTTCGCGCCTTGATCCCCTTCGGCCAACTCACAATGAGAGGCGTCGAAGAACCGCCCTCATGCGTCCAGGTCTTGTGCCGTCGAAACGGCGTATTGCAGGTGGTTGACCATCCGGGTCCCAAGCACAGATAGGTCGCGGCTGATCCCGGCGCGGCGGCTCGGTCATGACCGTCATTTCGTACCATGATTTCCGCGCTGCATCCGTTGTCCGACAGGAAGAACACAAGCGTATTGTTCAACTCACCCATTTTGCGGATCTGATCGAGCACCTTGCCGATCTCGATGTCCATCCGGTCAATCATCGCTGCATGGATCGCCATCTTGATCCCCTGAAACACCTTTTGCTCCTCTGTCAGCGAATCCCATTTGACCGGTCGGTTCACCTCGGCCTTTCCCAAAATCTCCAAATGATCCGGAAAATGGTATGGCGGTCCCAAGTCCCGTTCGACGGCGGACAGTTTCTGATTGTGCAGTCCCATCTTCAATTGCCGCTGATAGCGTTCCTTTCGAACCGTTTCCCAATCCCGCTGATAGCGAGCCTTGTATTTCTCGATATCCACCGGCAAGGCGTGCAACGGGAAATGCGGCGCGGTGAAGGCAAGGTAATGAAAGAACGGTTTCTCCGCGTGCTTTCGCTGATGTTCCTTCAACACCTCCACCGCGTGTTCACCAATGGCCGTCGTACCGTAGTAGCCGCTGTCCCGTTCCACGGCGGCCAGCTTCTTGTCGTCCTTGTAATGAACCTGCGGACTGAAGAAGCGACCTTGATCCCGAAGGTAATACGATCGATCAAATCCCTGTTCGATCGGCATCCCATCGATATGCCATTTCCCGGAATGGTATGAGCGATACCCAAGCGGCTTGAGGTAATTGGGCAGCAACTGAGCCCACGGCTGGCGCGTCCCCCGTCCTCCACTAGGCAAGCCCGGGACGGCATCCCGGCGGATCTGCTGCGCATAGTAACCGGTTAGCAGCGCACCACGTGTCGGCCAACAGCGCGCCGTATTGTAGAATTGTGTAAAACGAAGACCACGTTGAGCCAGACCGTTCAGGTTCGGCGTTTCAATTTCACCTCCGTAGCAACCGAGGTCCGAATACCCAAGGTCATCCGCCATGATCAGCAGCACATTGGGCTTCTCGGCTTCAACTATTCCGGCGAGGCAAAACAGGGACAATACCGTCAGATGGATGTGCTTCATGAGATGGGCGGAGCCTATGACCACCATTCGAATTCGTCAGCTCCGAATCGATTCACTCTTTTCCGTCATCTTCGCGTAATGGTCAGAGATGCAGGCTGACGGAGTGAAATCAACAACTGACATGCGAATCCTGCAGACACTCTTCGCGGCCTTCATGCTTATCACCGCAGCCCAGTTCGTGGTCAGCGACTCAAAGCAGGACTCCGAAGCGAGGAAGGATATCAATCGTTTCACGGGGCACGAGAAACACGAATTCCCCAGGTGCGGCCACTATTCGTGAACCCGCCAATTCACCCTGTTCATCCTCCCGCGGCGGCGCTTTAATCCGCCCCATGAATCAGCTCGATCTCAACGGCAAACACGCCATCGTCACCGGTGGCGCCAGCGGCATAGGCTTTGCCATCGTGCAACGTCTGCTTTCGTCCGGAGCCAAAGTCGCCATCTGGGATCGCCATGAGGAGCGCATGGCTGAGAGTGCGAAAGCACTGAAGACTGACGGCACGGTCGAGACCTTTCGCGTGGAACTGACCGATCCGACCGACGTGAAGAGCGTTGCGCAGAAGACGAACGACGCGCTTGGCTCCATCGACATCCTGGTGAACTGTGCCGGCATCGCGGGCGACAACGCCAAGGTTTGGGAACTCACACCCGATCAGTGGACCTCGGTAATCGACGTAAACCTCAACGGTGTCTTTTTCTGCTGCAATGCAGTGGTGCCCCACATGCTCAGGAACGGCTACGGACGGATCGTCAACATCGCCTCCATCGCCGGCAAAGAAGGCAATCCTACCGCTTCCCATTACAGCGCCTCCAAGGCGGGTGTCATCGGCCTTACAAAATCGCTCGGCAAAGAACTTGCGCAGGAGGGCATCATCGTAAACTGCATCACACCGGCTGTCATCGAGACCCCGATCCTGGAGCAGGTCGAGCAGTTCCACATCGATTACATGCTTTCAAAAATCCCCATGGGCCGTTTCGGCAAGGTGGACGAAGCGGCCGCCATCGTCGGCTGGCTATGTAGCGAGGACTGCTCCTTCACCACGGGAGCCGTGTTCGATCTTTCCGGCGGTCGCGCCACCTACTAGAAATTGGTGCGGGTCCGAGGAGGGAGATTCTCGTCACTGCGTACGACGCGACATCGAGGAACGACTTCTTCACCAGCAATTAAAACGTAGCATATGCTATGTTTCTTCAATTCTGCTGTCTTGTTATCTTTTTTTGAAATTCCTTGCCGGAAATCCGTGATCCACCGACGTGTTGAATACAGATTATCATTGTGACGGGAAAAGACCGCCAATCGAAAACCGCGACCGCCGATGAATTGCTCCGGCGATTCGTCCGCAAAGGATCTGAGGCTGTGTTCACCGAACTTGTTGAGCGCTATTTGGGATTGGTGTTAGGGGTCGCCAGAAAGCGTATCGGCAATGAATCCATGGCCGAAGACATTGCGCAGAGCACTTTTGCGATTCTCGCCCGTAAAGCCGTTAGGTTGAAAGCCACCCCCACCCTCGCCGCCTGGCTCTATCGCGTCACGATCGTCGAATGCACAGCCAGCCTGCGCCGACACCCTGATAATGAAACCAAAATGAGAACCATCACCGAACGCGCACGTCTGGATGCCGCTGGCGAAAGTGTCTGGCGGGAGAAACTCCTCATCTCGATGACGCCATCAACGATCTGCCGCCCGGTGATCGTGACGTCCTGCTCATGCGCTTCTGGGAGAACAAGAGTTTTCGGGAAATCGCCCGCGCCGTGGATAAGACGGAAGCCGCCGGCCAGAAACAGACGGAACGCGCGTTGAACAAGCTCAGCACCTCGCTCAGCCGACATGGCGCGACGATTTCGGTCGCCATTCTTACCGCCGGTCTCGGCAGCACCCTCACCGCCGCCACCATTTCCCAGTCGGCACTCGCAACCGCCCCCACACCCTTTCCGCCGCCTCCCTGTTCCTCAAATCCATCGAAGCCATGACCTACGCAAAGACCAAAACCGCCGTCGCCGTGATGGCCGCAGTACCCATCGCTGCCCAGTGGAATTCCAACCAGGAATAGAAACAACGCCTGTCACAATTGGAGGCGAAGATTCAGACAGCGACTCCCCAATACTCAACCACCGCAACCGCCGCTGCTTCGAGTTCAGCCGATTCTGATGAACACACCGGCAACGCAACGGCAACAACACCGTCCGCAACGTCGGCAATCGTTCCGGCCGACACGGCGGCCGAATGGAGCAAGGCGCTCTCGCATGTCGATCCGTTGCAACGGTCCCTCAGCATCGGCAAACTGATCGCGGGACTGGCCCCTGAGAACGCTCACGAGATCGCCGGCGTGTTCGCGGCGGCACACAAAACCGGCGCACGCTACAAGTCCGAGCACATGACGTTCATGCGCGCTTGGGGCGCGGCGCACGGAGCAGAAGCGTTGCAGCACGCCGTTGAGAGCAACGGCAAAACCGACGGTTCACCGATCGTGCTGGCCGCAATGGCCGGTTGGGCGAGCTCCAATCCCCTCACCGCCCGCAACTGGGCTGAAGCGCTCCCTGACGGACAGGAGAAGGAGGACATCATGGTCGGCATGTTGGATGGTTGGGCAACCGTCCATCTCGAGGCCGCTTCCCGCTACATCGAAACGCGCCCGCGTACGCCAGCCCGCAATCGCACGCGCCAGATGCTCCTTGAGCGCGCGCTGATAAACGGTGGCATTCCCGGCGCGCGCGATTGGTTTGGCAAGATCAATGGCGAAGGCCCGAACAAGATGTACAAGCAGCTTGCCTTCGACGAACTTACCACCCGCATGCTCGATCACGATACCGAGTCAACCGCCCTCTGGATCAAGGAGCAGGACGGAGCCGGCATCTGGCCGGCCGTGCCATTCGCAATACCGCACGTTCCCTGGTATCCGCGAATCTGGCTGAGACGATCGAATTCGCGGGATCACTGGAACACATGAAGAAAGGCCAGGTCACCGGCAGCTTCAGCGACATCATCAACGAATGGGCGCAGAAAGACCCCGCCGCGGCCGGCCAGTGGCTGAACGAGAACACGGATCACTCCCGACATGACGTGATGGTGAACCGCTACATCACGACCATTTCCGACATCGATCCGGAAACCGCGTTGCAATGGGCCGGCACGATAGAGAACGAGAACCGCCGCAAGAACAGCATGTTGATTGCGGCCGCCGGCCTGCTGGAAACCGAAGGAGAAGCGGCCGTGGCCAAACTGAAGGCGCTGGGCATGACCGAAGGCATGATCAAGGCCGCCCCGCAGCACGCAATCCTGATGAAGAAATTCGCCGGTCAGGGACGAATGCAGGGCATGATGGTGATTGACGAATCGACAGTAAGTTTTGGAGCCCCTCCGTCAAAGAAGTAATTCTCTCGCCAGCAAGCGTCCGGGATTGAGCAAAGCCGGACAGCCTCGAACATTTCAGGATTTCAATGCCGGAAGATCATCAGCGATCGAGAGCAGTTGATCTGCTCTTACCCACCCGGATTGACCGGAGGTGTTCACCACCTGCACCCACTGATTCTTACGTCCGGTGATCTTCACCTCCTCACCGTTCTTCAGCTGAAAGAACTGCTTGGAATCATCCAATGGACCGTAACGGGCCACCACTTTGTCGACTACAATGACGCCATCGCCGCTGTCGTCCCATTGCGAGTGCGCGATCATGGAGAGTACACCGACCAACAATGCGCAGCCCCATCCCAACCGGATCGGCCACAGGAATCCCGCAAACTTAGACCGGTTGATCTCTCGCAGAGCCATCATGGAAAAGCACAAGCAAAGCACGATCGCTGCGAACCAGATCCATTCCGTCGGTGACAGATAGCGAAAGAACCGCGACCAGGACGATGTTTCCGGAGCAAATGCACCGGCAACCTCCTTTCGCGCGAACATGAGATTCGCCCGCGCATCCGGATCTCGCGGCGACAGGCGAATGGCCCGGCGGTAGCTGTAAATACCACGCCCGGCTTCGCCATCCTTCAAGAGCGCATTCCCGAGATTGAACCACACGGCGGCCGATTCCTGTCCCGAACGTATGAGCTCGCGATACTGAAGCGCAGACGCCGAGAATTCTCCATTCTCATAAAGCCGGTTGGCCTCGTCAAAACCCACCGCACCTGCAAACCGTGGTGCCACCGCGATGACCAACATCCAAACCGCATGCACCATTCGCCGCCAACCGATCACGTCTGCACCTCCTTCAACGACTTCAAAGCGTAACCCGCATCATCGGCCAGTTTTTTCAACTCGCCGGATTCCACGTCGGGCGCGTAGCGCGCCTGATTGCAGGCATCGAACAGCTTTCTGACCGCGTCGCACAAGTCCGCGTCCACGGCCGCCGGCCGCATCTTTTCGTCAACTACGCTCTCGGTGATACCTGACGCCGGCAGATCGAGCCGTTCACCGAGCCGCTCCTGCAACACGGCCATCAAGGTCTTGAAGAACTGCTCTCCCTCGCCGGCATCGGCATGCTTCCGCAATTCTTCCAAAAGACCTCCTTCCGCCTCATCCGTTGCCAGTCTACGACGCAGACGGGGGTCGTTGGCCAGTTCGTCCGCCTTTCGTCGACGCAACCACAGCAGCAACCAGGCGACAAACGTGGCAGCTGGCAACACCAGGGACGGCAAACCGCCGCCCCTGCCGATCGTTCCGATGTGAGGCTTGATGTGCAGCAGTTCCGCGGCGAGTTGTGGCCCCTTCTTTGCCCGATTCGTTTGGGCTACCATGATCACCGGCGCGGTGTTCGCAGAGGCGGCCGGTGCCACTGAGATGGGCGTCGGTGCATGCTTCAGCGTCACATACTTTTTCATCTCCGGATTAAAATAGCTGAACTCGATCGCCGGCACTTCCGGCACATCGGCCTTCTCCGGAACGACAATCTGTTCGTAGCGCCTGACACCGACGTGATTGGCGGCATCCGAATACTCGATTTCGTCATTGGGCGGATAGATCTTGAAATCATTCCAACCGGCCAGCAGCGGGAGCTTCACATTTTCAAGCACGCCCTTTCCACTGAACGCCACCTGCAAGGTGATCGGATCGCCCGCTGTCAAATTGGTCGGACCGACACGAACATCCATCGAATACGTTCCGACGGCACCATTGAAGCCCTCAGGTATTCCCTCAGCCGGCAACGGCAATACATTGATCTCCACCTCATTGCTCAACGGGGAAACCTGTCGGTTCCGATACTCCGGACGACCGAAGAAATCCGCCCGACCGGTGGGAATACGGGCCAAGAACGGGCAGCGCGCCGGCCCCAATTTGCGCTTGCCGGGCTTCACCGGCACGACCGCCTTGGGAAACTGGAATACCTGATAAATCTGACCATTCACCGCCTCTCTGCCACGAGCAGCCTGCAGATCTGTAAAGGTGAACCCATCGCTCTCCAAGGTCGGCATCTGCTGCACTGAACCGGAGACAAAATAAAGTTTGATCAGGACGCGGAACGGCTGACCCACATAGACGTTCGTGTTCAATGCAATTAACTTCACAAACATGAGTCCTGCATCCGGCTTCTCCTCTTGAACCTGCGCCGAGCGAGGCAGCACCTTCAACTTCAACGGATTGCTTGCAAAAGGTTTCCCATCCATTCGGACATTGATCGATGGAATTGTGAAATCGCCCGCCTGAATCGGCGTGACAGTGTAGCCAATGGTCGTCTTCGACACACTGCGTCCGCCACCAAAACTGAAACTGCGACTGGAGGTGGGTGAGTGAAACTCAAGATATTGCACCGCCGGCAGGACCGGGTCTTTCTCCGGCAAGCCGCCGTCAAAGGTGATCGAAAGCCGGGCGGACTCCCCAAGCCGGATGGTGGTTCGATCCAGTCCCACCGCAAAGGATGCCGCATGGGAAACCAACGTCATCGCCAACAACAAGAGCAACGCCATCCCCCAACTGTTCCGAACGACCGAATACATCACTTTTACCACGTCTTGGCGATCGCCCTGCGTTTGCCGTCCTTCTTTTTTCCGGGCGGGCTGAAAATCAGGGTACGTTCCTTGGACTTGTGGGCGTCCAACAGTTGTTTGGCCTGCTCCGGAGTCAGCTTGACCATTTGTGGAGCCTGGCCTTTGCCTTCCTCACCTTCCTGCTTCTCCTCTCCGGACTTTGATTGGGGACGGTTCTCGTCCTTTTCATTCTTCCTGTCTTCAGCGGATTGCTTCTCTTCGCCCTGCTTGCCGGAATCGCCTTCACGATCTTCCTGATTCTGTCCCTCCGAAGACTTCTCCTGATTGTCCGAGGATTGATTCTTCTGTTGATCCTGCTTTTGCTCGTTCTGCTTCTCCTCGTTTTCGCCGTCCTGATCCTGCTTTTGCTCGTTCTGCTTCTCCTCGTTTTCGCCGTCCTGATCCTGCTTTTGCTCGTTCTGCTGTTGATCCTGCTGATCGCCTTCGTCCTTGTCCTTCTCTTCCTCGTTCTCGTCGTCCGAACCTTTCTGATTCTGTTGCTGCATCTGCTCCTTCAGCTGCTTGATCATCCTGCTGACAAGTTGCTTATTGAATTTCGCGTCCTCTGCTTCCTCATCCAGTTTGAGCGCCTGATCGTACATCCGCACCGCGCTCTCCCATGATTCCAGCTTCTTGTCCGGTGCCGCTTCGCCTTGACCGGATT
>JAYPXF010000108.1:0-11422 GCA_038154405.1 Verrucomicrobiales bacterium
GCCTGGATGCGGTCGGATTGACCGCGGCCGTGGCCTCCAGACTGGCCGATCATGGAATCAGCGCCAATGTGGTTGCCGGTTATTACCACGATCATATCTTCGTTCCAGTTGAGGCGGCTGAGCAAGCGCTTGGGGCGCTGAAAGAACAGGTGTGATTCATTTCCTTCGATTGGGAATTTGCCGATCCGCCTCCTTGTCACTCCTGAGCATTTGTCCGGCTTCGCCGGTCAGCCAGAGATAGTGATCGCTGGGCAGTCCTTCGTTGCCGAGGAGCTTTACATTGTTCCCCACGGGTGGGTTGTCGGTGACCTTGAAGATGGCGGTGCCTTCATCGACCTCATCGAACATGGCGAGGTAGATCATGTTGGCTCCAGCACGTTTGGCGGCGACGAATTGGGACCAGAGGAACTGGCCCTTGAGGCGGGGTATCTTGTTGATCGGATCGCCGGTATGGTTGTACCAGCTGAAGCCCGGAAACACGACCGGCAGGTAATCCATGTTGGCCTGTTTACACCATTTCACATCGGGTGACCAATGACGATTCGCGTGCCTCTCAATTCCTTTCAGGTCGCGGTAGCGGCCCGGGGTCCAGGGACTGACGATATCGGCGAGTTTGATCAAGGCATGCAGTTCCGGATCCCTGACGGAATCGCGATTGAGTTCGCGCCATCCGGTCGGAAGACTGAGCATGACAGTGCAACCATCGTCCTTCAGGAATTGGATGAGCGTGTGGCATTCGCCGAGTGTGTAGGCGCGGGGTTTGCCACGGTCTTGAAAGCCGATGCCCCAGACGGCGACAACCGGTTTGCCGCGATGATGCAGGTAGCCGACGTCTTCGGTGATCTTGCGATCATGACGAAGGCGTTTCCAATCGTGGTGGACACGGTCGACGCTGCCTCTGGCCATACCGGAGAGGTCATACATCATGGCGTAGACGCGGCCGGCCCGCCGGGCTCCGTTACGAACATTCTCGAGCACGACGTTCTTGTGCCGCATGCGGGGCTGGTCGCCAATGCCGTGGGCGAAACGTTGGAGAAAGATGCCGTCGATGCCGTAGTCGCGCATCCACTCAAAGTGACGCCGCACGGTCTGGCGGTTGGCGCTGCTGAACACTTCCGCGACGCTGCCGTCGGCATGTCGAAATCCGGTGGGAGAACGTTCCTGAGGACCGTGTTCGGTCATGTCAGGCCAGAGATCGACGGAGATATTGCCAGGAGCGAAAGATCTGCGGCGGCTCTTCGCCCAGTGGGTCCAGCCGAGTTTCATGCCGTCACCGGGCGTATTGAACCATCCCTGGTAGCCGCACATCACCTTGCCGATCAATGTGGTGGCATCGACCTTGGCGGGAGCGGCTGGCAAGGATGCAGCCGCCGTGAAGAACAGGCCCAAGAGCAGGATCCGTTTGCCGAATGTTTCCATGTGGATGCAGGGGGAACGCCGGGTAGGGGCGAAAGGTAACGAGGAAAATGGTTTAACCGCAAAGATCACAAAGCAGGACACCCGTACCTCCATGACAATTCGCAAGAGTCTCTTCCGGATCGACACAAAACGGACTCGCAAGCCCGTCTCTCAAATCCCCGTTGAGCGTCCATGGTTTCAATCGAAGGATGAGGTCGTGAGTGCGAGACAGTTCGTCGTCGCCGCGACAAGACCAGGCCGAGCACTCAGTTTCAAGGAGTGGATTTCAGAAACGCGATCAGGTCGGCCATCTGTTGGTGGTCAATTGCTTGTTCCAATCCTTCGGGCATCAGGGAGAGGGTTGAGGCACGGATGGACGCAATCTCGGAACGGGTGATGTTCTTCTCCATTCCCTGGGCTTGCAGCAGGGTGATGCCGGCGGTGGATTCCGATCTGATGATCCCGGCATGCGATTCGCCGTCCCTGGTTTCGATTTCGTAATTGGTGAAGCGTGGTTCGATCACCGAATTGGGATTAAGAATGGCGGCCAGAAGGTCTCTGGCATTCTTGTTGCGATAGACTTCAAGTTGCGGTCCGACATCCACCCCCACTCCACCCACGGCATGGCAGGAGGCGCAGTTCTGCTGAAAGACCGATCGCCCGCGAATCGCATCTCCGTTCAAGCGCAGGGACTTCCCGTAGTCTTTCACGATCTGCACCCGCGATGATGCCGGGACGGGCGGGATCAGTCTCAATCCACGACCGGCGATCTTTTGATCCGGTCGGCGGCTGATGCGCAACCGACTGAGATGATCGATTTCCGCTGCCGAGACGACACCCGATTCAACCGCATCCAGCAATCGAACAATCCACGGGTCTCGTCGGATAAGCGTGGTGACAACCTCTCTCCGAACGACGGGGGAAAGAGTCGGCCAGGCCTTCAACAGCAGGTCCGGGATCTCGTCGCCGGAGCTGCGCGCCATCACCGCCAGCGCGTCCCGCTGAAGCTCAAGCGGATGTTCCGGCATCAACAGGGCGCCGAGTTGCGAAAAATCACGGACGAGCGAATTGAAGCCGCGACCTGCCAACCGGATAGCGGCCCGCCGCAATGCCAGCGAGTTGCCAGAATCCGACACTTCGCGGCCCGCCGATCGGTGCAACTCCTTCAGTCGCAATGCCGCCGCTCTCACGTCCGCATCCTCGGAATCGAGAAACTTCTCCGGGGAGATGCGGCGCCTTTCCAACGCGGTCTGCAGCTGATCCAAGAGTTGCCAGTCCGCAACGCTTGTCCGAGTTGTTTGCGGAACTAGCGCCTGCAGCGTGCGACCCAGTTCCGCCACTTCGGCAGTGGCGGCGATCGTGGCAAACAGACCGGCCAATATCTCACTTCGGCCTGGGGAGGCGGTGGGAAGTTCGGACACCGATCGAAACACTTCCGATGCAACATGACGTGCGGAGCTGAGCACGGCCGTCCGATTCCACGAACGCCCCATGTCCTTCACTGCAAGTTTCGCCAGCGGCAACGCTGCATGTTCCGAGGGCCAGTTTCCAAGACTGAGAGCGAGTTGATAGCGGGCATACGGATCGGGATCGTCCCCGAGCGTCGCGATGGACTTTCTGACGGATTCCTGATCTGAGAACCGTTCAGAAATCCGTATGGCATGACGGCGAACATGCGGATCGGAATCCTGTAAGGCCTCCTTCAACAATGTCTGGATGTCGTCTCCGGCGAGCGTATCGAGCGTGCACAATGAATAAAGGCGGGTCACGGCACTCCGGCTCTGACAAAAGAGACTGCGAAGCGCGGGAACGGCACTCTCGTCCCGACGGAACACGAGTTCCCTGTGAATCAGATCCCGCAAAGTGCCGTTGGGAGATTCGAGGTGAGAGACCAGTCGGGCGCCGGACAACTGCGTCAGATCCGGGATCTTCCGGACTCTTGAACCACTTGGCAGAACCCGATAGATCCGTCCCGCGTCCGCGCCGGCCCTGACATCGATCTCACGCAGGCGTTCTTCAGTGATCCAGCGCGGGTGCTCAATCAGACCGCGATGCATGTCCACGACCCACAAGGCCCCGTCCGGACCGGTCTTCACCTGTGCCGGTCGAAACCAGTTGTCCGTAGATGAGAGAAATTCGGATGCCTGCTCATCCGCCGCGCGATGACCGGTGAACTTCGGTCCGTCAGCCTTGAGCACGAGCCGTCGCACGACGCTGTGAACCGGTTCGCAAATGAACGCGTCACCGTAAAACTGTCTCCCGATCTGGCTGTCACGATGGATGCCGATCCCGCATCCGGAAGTCACGCGGTTGTAGTGCGAAGGACGGTTGAAACGCGTCTCCAGTTCGGCCGTGGGATATATCCGCTCAGGTTCATCGCCTGCAGGTATGTAAACCCGATCGGCAGGCAGGAACACATACGGGTTGCGATTCCGATAATGCCGATGAAAGGGATAGCCGAACAGGGAACTGCTGTTGTTGTTGCCGAACCAGTTGCCCCAGTCGTCGCGAACGCGGCCCTGTTGCGACAGACCCGCGGCAACTTCGAATCTCTCGTAGTCCGTTGAAAAGCGAAAATCAGCCGAACTGACGGTGATCGATTTCGAGGAGGGGATGTTCAGGTTGATCACCTTTCCGCCACGCAATCCGCCGCTGCCATAAAGCCAGCCATCCAGACCCAGCTCGATGCCGTTCACCCGTGCCTGATAATTGTCCGTCGCAAAACCGGTGAAGAGCTTCTTCACCTCATCCGCGCGACCGTCACCGTTTCGGTCCACCGCGTAAAGGATGTCCGGCGCCGCACAGACCAGCACACCATCTCCCCATGCCGTGACGCCGGTGGGAAACGGAATGTTGTCGAGAAACAATGCGGCCGATTCGAAAAAGCCGTCACCGTCCTTGTCTCGCAGGATCTTCACCCGGCCGCCCGGTTGGTACTCACCGTCCATCCCGGTCGGGTAATCGTTCATTTCCGCAACCCACACGCAGCCATCCAATCCGAAGTCGATTGCCACCGGATCAACCACCTGCGGTTCCGCTGCGACCAGCTGGACATAGTGCCCGGGCTTCGTCGTGAAATGACTGTTCGCCGTCGTCGGCGGAACTGCCCGCCGCGGTGATTGCAGATTTTCGAATCCGTCAGGCACCGTCTTGGCGACGGCAGTCAGGATCCGTCGCTCGATCCCGGGTGCAAACCGTTCCGGTCGATCGTAGTAGCGCATCGCAGTTTCGCCCTCGTAACCGCCTTCGCGAAGAATCCGTTCAGAGGGAATGTAGCACGGCACGTCGTTGGCATAGGCGTTCACCCACGTTCGTTGCGGATCGTATTTGTGTTTGAGGCGAACGGCATAGTCCACCAGCACCTCGCCGGGAAGAAACACCATCAGCAGGTCGTCTCCAAATCCCCATGACTGCACCATGTAGGGAACTTCCTGCTGCAGTTCTTCGCCGCGCTTCAACCGGCGGAGATTCTTCTGTGCGGTGTAAGCAAAGCTGCGATTGGATGACTTTGCCAAATTCTCCCAATCCGATCGCGGCCGGGGTCTGCCCAGCGGCAGAACGATCTCCTCCGTGGCACACGCCGGTGTGGCATTCACGGGAAGCAGTGTTCCATCCAACGTATCCGCCACCGCGTCGGCGATGATTCGTCCGTTTGACTTTGCATACTCCAGGCCGAAGCGGGCTGCCGGCCGCTGATCTCCCGCGCAACCGATCGCGATCATCGCCGTGGAACCGGGAAACTGTTCCTCCAAGAACTCCTGCGTGTATCCCGCCCAGTCCCCGCAGATCCGGTTGAATCGGCCGGAGATTGCAGTGCAATGGCAGGCGTAATTCGCCAGGATCGCCAAGGTCCGTCCGTTCAGATCGGTCACGCGAAGCACGGGCAGATCGTCGTCCGTGGGGCCGCTGCCGTAGCGACGGTTCTCCGCCATTCGCGCCTTGCCGATCGCCCATTCTGTTTTTGCCTCGATCGGTTTGGCGATGGCTTGCCTAGTCACCTCCACCAGCGCCTTGGTCAGATCATCGGTGTAGCGGTTCATCGCCGCCCGCTCAGCCGGCGTGAGCTCCCGACTGAAAATGTTCTCCAATACCCCATTCAGCATCGGCGCCGAATGTGTGTGCGAAGACAGGATCGCGAATCGTTCCCGCTTGATCGCCGTGTTCTGGCGAAGCCGCCGCAACACTTCCCGCCGCACATGAAAGGGGACACCGCAGTTGTCCACGGTTATCAATACGGCGACGTCTGCTGAGCCCGGATTGAACGCCAGCGCCTTGGCCCAGATCTGTTGCTCCACCCCGGTGGACATGTTGGTCCGGTTCCCATACCCGCTCAACGGCACGCGGTAACCCGGCGTCACATCCACCCGGGCTACTCCGACGTGGGTGAGGTCCGCCGCCAGCCCCGGAAAGAACGGTGCAGACAGAAGTAATCCTATCAACAAGGAACGCATGACCGAAGCATCAACCTATGTCCCGGTGAATCAACACCAATTCGCCGCCTTCCACCCGGCGTTGTCTTCGGGTGTTTACATCAACGATCCTCGACGGATGCAGCCCCCAGGGGGGGGCTGCTACGTGCTGGCGCAGTCAGTCCTCGATCGTCACGTCACTGCGCTGCTTGAGCCGGCCGTAGCGGTTCTCGCCGATCAGCCAGACCTGCATCTTGTCGGCCTTGGTGACCACGCTCGCGGGAATGGTCACCTTGCTGGCCCGCCGATCTTTCTCGGTGACGAACACGTTGTGTTCGTCATATCCGCTGGAAAGGCTTTTGGATTACACGATGATCGCATTCATGTTGTCGAGCTCAGTTGAATCTCCCAAGGCTGGCCTCGCGGTACGGGTTTGGCGGGGATTTGGAAATCCAGATCGCAGACTGCGAATTCGCAGACCGAACTCATCGAGTGGTCTTTCATTTCACAATGGGCCGTATAGTCGCCGCAGGACTTGAATGTCCGTTCCACAATTCCCTTGCCCGTTAATCTGACTCTCTCGACCACCTTGTCTCCGCGCTTGATCACCAACGTGCGCACGCCTTGGTTGTCACGGTCCATGACGTTGAACTTCACGGCTTGTCCCTGGTGATACGGCACCCAGTCCCTGCGATCGAGGAGCAGGACGCGGTTGATCTTCGGTGTGGCCGAATCGTCCTCGTAGTTGGGAAACAAAAAGGACTCCGCCCTGTTGCCGCCCTGCCACGCATCCAGATCGAAGATGCGATAGAGTTCGCGATTGCGCGCGGTGGCTTTTTCTTTCTTCTGTTCCTTGCCCGGTTCTTTCAATGCGGACATGGCATTCGACTTCATGTGCGACTGAAACTGTTTGGCCTCGCCGATGGCCATCTGGATGCCGAGCTCCTGATTCAATCTGCCGGCGCGGAGTCTGACGGTGTCCCCGACCATCCAGAAGACGGCGGAGGCTCCGGTGGCGACTGGGCCGAAGCAGTTCCGCATCCGAGCAAGAGGGCGAACACCAACACGGTTCTTGCAGAATTCATGAGATGCGATGACTTGGTTGATCGTTGACGTTCAACACGGCGTAGCGGAATTCGCGAGAAACTCCGAAGGGGATCGTCGGAAGATTTCGCATCTTCCGCTACTTCAATACGGGCGCGAGATACAGGTTCTTGTATTTCACCGCAGTGTGGTCGCCTTGAAGGTAGATGGGGCCGGGTGAAGCTGGGTCCGTGTAGATGGCGCCGCCGGTGGGCCCGATGACCGGTTGATTGTCGATGACCTTGACGCCATTGAGCACCACGGTGACATGGCGATCCACGAGGGTGATGTCGTAGGTGTTCCATTCGCCAGGCGGATTGCCTGCATTTACGGAGGGGGCAATCCGGCTGAACAGTGAACCGATGCCTTGGATGCCCTGCATCCGACTGTCGCGATCAACCACCTGAACCTCATACATCCCACGCAGGTAGATGCCGCTGTTGCGTTGCGCTTCGACCAGGAACTCAGCGTGCAGCCAGAAATCCTCGTACTCGGCGACCGTTCGCAAATTGGCGTGATCACCGGTCGCGCTGAAATCGGTCTTGGGCGTTTCATTGACCAGCAAGCCGTCTTTCACGCTCCAGCCAAATTTCTTGTCCTTCTCGTGCGCCCGCCAGCCGGTGAGATCCTTGCCGTTGAGGAGCGCGACCGGATGACCGAAGCGAACCTTCGACAGATCGGGAGGCGACTTTGGCATGGGTGGTATTCGCTTGCCGGTGAAGCGGACGGTTTCCTTTTTGTCGCTGTCGCGCGGCGTGCGGACGATGGTCCCGTCCAGTTTACCGTTCAGAATTCCCACGGATACAGCCGTTGAAACCGAAATCCGTTTGCCGTTTCTCTTGCGTCGTGAACGGCGGTCAAAGTGGATGCGACCATTCTCGACCCGCGCAATCGGGTAAGGTCCTTCGGTACCGACGTGGATCCGCAGTTTGACTTCCTTACCGCCCACACTCATCCATGCGGGTTCGCCGGAATCCAGCTGCAGAGACCAGTCGCCCAGCAGCTTTTCTGGTACGGGTTCGGCTTGAATGGCCAACGAGCCGGCGAGTAACAGGCAAAGAAGCAGGTGGGCTTTCATGTTTGGTGGCGAGACATTTAAACCATCGTCCAGCCGCCGTCGACGACAAGGGTGTGGCCGGTGATCATGGCGGCTGCTTCGGAGGCCAGGAAGATAACCGGTGCCGAGATCTCTTCAGGTTCCGCCAGATCGCCCCGGAGCAGATTCATGGACTTGATCGAATCGCGGAAGGCGGTGTTCTCCTGCATCGCCCGTTCGGCCAGCTTGGTGCGTGTCACGGTGGGTGCGAGAGCATTGACCCGGATACCGTTTTCAGCCCACTCGGCCGCCATCGTGCGCGTCAGGTTGTTCACCCCGCCCTTGGCGCCACTGTAGGGGCCGCGGCCGGGTGCTCCGACGACGCCGGCTTGGGAGGAAATGTTGATGATGGTGCCGCCGTCGCCTTGGGCGATCATCTGCCGGGCGGCAATCTGGCTGCAGAAGAACACGTTCTTCAGGTTCGCATCAACGATCCGGTCATACTCCTCCTCGGTGTAGTCCAGAATGCTCATCTGCTTATTGTATCCGGCGTTGTTGATGAGCACATCAACCCGGCCGTGGTGGGCGACGACCGCCTTCATGAACGCCTCGATCGCGGCGACGTCCGTCACATCCAGGGCATGATGAAAACACTCGCCGCCAGCATTCGTGATCTCTTCGGTCAACGATTCCAATTCGTTCACGGAACGGCTGCCGACGGCCAATCGGGCGCCAGACCTGTGGGCATCAAGTGCAATGGAGCGACCAATGCCCCGCCCGGCACCGGTTACGATCACGACCTTCTCATCCAGTCCGAAACATGGCAGCGTGCTCATTCGGTTTCAGCTTGGTTGGCGTGGCCCGGATACTCCAGACTTTTGGCACCCGTCATCACCAAAACTCACCCGTGTGCTCACAAGATTCATCTCCCCTGTTCTCCTCGCCCTCGTTCTGGCCGGTCCGTCGACTGCCCGCACGGAAGAAGGGCGTCACCTGTTCGTGGCCAAGCTGCTGCTGAAACGCCTGGCCGAGGTCGATCTGACTTCCGGGCCGACGAAAGCGTTCAACAAGCTGAGCGGCGATCTGCGGAAACTCATCGACAAGAAACGGGCTGACGTCGGCATCACCAAGGAGACCATCAAGAAACGCGACGAAGTCTATTCGGAATTGAAGAAGACGGATCTGAAAGCTGATGCCCTGTGGAACACCCTGCAGCAGAAAGGCGGATTCACGCATGCCCAACGGGACGTCTTTCGCGAGACACCCGAGATCTACAAGAAGTTCAAGTTCGACGCCTTGAAGCTGCTGACCAAAGAACAACGCGCACAATTGTCAAAGCCGAAGAAGAGAAAAAAGAGCTGAAGGTCAGGCGAAGATTTCGTTCACGACTCGCCCATGCACATCGGTCAGACGGAAGTCGCGGCCGCTGTGGCGCCAGGTGAGTTTTTCGTGATCAAGGCCGAACAGGTGGAGGAGTGTGGCGTGCAGGTCGTGGAGATGAACGCGATCCTTGATGCTGTAGAATCCATACTCATCTGTTTCCCCATAATGAAATCCGGGCTTCAGGCCCCCACCGGCGAACCACCAGGTGAAGCCGTGCGGATTGTGATCCCGACCGTTGGCGCCTTCGGCGACGGGAGTGCGCCCGAACTCTCCACCCCACATGACCAAGGTGTCCTCAAGCAAACCACGTTGATGCAGGTCCGTGAGCAGGCCGGCGATGGGCTTGTCCACGTTGTTGGCGAGCTTGGGATGGTGGGTGACCAGCTTTGAATGATCATCCCAGGTGATGGTATCGCCTTCCCGGTGAGTGCACTGAATGAAGCGGACACCGCGTTCCGCGAGGCGGCGCGCCAGCAGGCACTGGCGGCCAAAGGTTTCGGTCTCATGTTCGTCGATGCCGTAGAGCTGCCTGGTTGCAGTTGATTCCGCGCCAAGGTCAAGGGCTTCAGGTGCCTCGCGTTGCATCTGAAAGGCGAGTTCGAAACTGCGGATCCGGGCATCCAGTTCCGTGGAACCGGCGAGCTGTTGCTGGTTCAACTGACGCAGCAGATCCAGCTTGGTGGCTTGCAGTGCGGGATCGTCGGAAGGATTCAGATCGTTGATCGAAAGGTCGTCGCCATGAACGCGGATGCCCTGGTGCTGCGCGGGCAGGAAAGCGGCACCAAAGTTTTGCACGCCTCCGTGATTGAGCGTCGGATCGATGGTGACGAAAGACGGCAGGTTGCTGTTCTCACTGCCGAGCCCGTAACTGATCCAGGCGCCCATGCTCGGCCGGACGAAGGTGTCCGTACCCGTGTGAATCTTGAGCAGGGCTCCGCCGTGCGCCGCATTGGAACCGTGGAGGGAATGGATGAAGGTCAGTTTGTCGGCGTGCCGGGCGACATGGGGAAAGAGATCGCTCACCGGCGTGCCAGACTGTCCGTATTGGCGGAATTCCCAAGGGCTCTTGAACAGGTTCTGCGTCTTGCGGAACTGCAGACGCGGTTTGTTGAAGGGCAACGGCTTGCCGTGATCCTTGATGAGCTGCGGCTTGTAGTCGAACGTGTCAACCGACGACGGGCCGCCGTACATGAACAGGAAGATGACACGTTTCACCCTCGGCTCGTACCCGGGCAATGGCGCCGCCGCCGTGGCGCGAACCAACAGGTCAGCCATCGCCGGAAGAGCGAATCCGGCGGCCGTCGATTTCAGGAAGTGTCGACGTGAAAAAGTCATGTCAGATCATCCACGCCATCTTGGTCGCGCCAGCGTCCTGGAGTGCGCCGTCGCACGGCGCTTTGTTGCGTGTGGTTTCAAGAATCGAGTGTCCAAGCTTTCGGATGTTGTAAGAAGAGAGCCAGCCCCACAAGGCGGTCTGCGAGACCGCACTCAAGGACTCTGGCGCGAGGGTTTTCATTTTACGTGAATGAATTCATTGGAGCAGAAGAGGCTGTGCGCCAAGGCCTGCCAGGTCTCTGCTTCCGCGTGTTTCTCGCGGAGGCGCCTAAGACTCGACTTCAGCAGCCGGGATTCAATTGCCGTAGCCCGGCGACCGAGCAGGGCGCGATGTAGCCAATCAATATTGTCAGCGTCGGATTCCTTGCGGGCGAGAACGCGGGCGGCGACCTTCCCGGCGCGTTCGATCACAAACGGGTTGTTCAAGAGAAACAGCGCCTGTTGAGCGACCATGGTGGTCGGGCGCCTGGCGACGTGATGACCAGTGTCTGAAACATCGAAGATGGAGAACATCGCATAGCTCCGCACGCGGATATTGGGCAGATAGACACCTCTATACGGACTTTGGTAGACGGGATCGTTGGGTGTCATGCCGACGCGCTTCATGTTGGGCGATTTCATCAGGCTCCCCGGTGAGCCCGTTTTGAGCTCACCGGAAACGGCAAGCAGGGAATCGCGGATCGCCTCGGCTTCCAGGCGACGCACCGGGTAAAATGCGAGGAGCCGATTGTCGGCATCTTTCTCAGCGGCCAGGTCGTTCGGATCGCTGCTTCGCCGA
>JAYPXF010000108.1:11432-20955 GCA_038154405.1 Verrucomicrobiales bacterium
GGCGATGCATGTGCTTGATCGACCAACCGTTGGCCATGAACTCCTTCGCCAGCCAGTCGAGCAACTTCGGATGCGACGGTTCTTCGCCGCGGCCGCCGAAATTGGAAGCCGTACGCACAAGACCATGCCCGAAGTGTTGCTGCCAGATTCGGTTGACCATCACCCGGGCGGTCAGCGGATTGTCGGGATGCGCAATCCACTCGGCCAATTCGAGCCGGCCGTTGCTTTGGTGATCGACCTTCACGGGGACGAGGTTTGGTGCAAACACAGCCGGCGTCGTGCGCCGGATCAGTTCCTTTCCCGGATTCGTATGATTGCCGCGAATGTGAACCGGCAGATCGACGGGCTTGCCCGACTGCGCGGCCATGACCTTGAAAGAGGCGGGCATTGATTTGTTGATGGCGGCCAATCGATTCCTGGCCCGATCCAACAGATACTGTTCGGCCGCGTTCAACACCCTGCCTCCGCGCAAGGTCAGCGCCTTCCGTTCAAAGCCGTCCTCAATGACATTTGATTGGGCATCAAGCCCGATCAACCTTCCGTCGTATCTTCCCTCCGCGTCGATCACCAGGTCATCTTTCGTCTTCTCAAAACCCCAATGGAGCACGGGGCGGTGGGCGAGCTTCTGGTTCGCGTCGAGAATGACGATTTCCTCCTCGGTCAACGCCGTGTCATATATGACGACTTCATCCACATCGCCAAAGAGCTGGAATTCCTTTGCGGATTCCCGTCGGCCGACACCGATCGTGGTGAACGGTGTGGTTGAAACATTTCGTGCATCGGCCACCGGTTCACCATTCACGTACAAGCGCAGGTGACGTGTGTCCGCGTCGTAGGTCACCGCGAGATGATGCCATTGTCCGAGTTCGACCGGTTCGCTGGCGGTGATGATCGTATGCCGCGTTCCGCGACCATGATTCCAAACCACCCGCGGCGCGCGACCGTTGTTGATCCGGTCGAACCCGAGGCTGTGTCCCTGGTTGGCACTCGGATATGCCGCCGAGACGGCACAACCGAGACTCTGTGGGACATCGATCCGAACCCGTGCCGCCCACGTGGTGGAACGCATCCCGGGCAGGTTATTCACAACGACCGATCGGGCCGCCGCAGCGGTGTTGTTCTTTTTGCCGGCGGCGCCGTAGGCGGCGAGTTGAGATTCCAATTTCTTCTTCTCAGCGTTCAGCTCGTCGGCGCGGCGCTTGATTTCCGGAGTCGTCACATCTACTTCCACCCATTCGCCGACCACCTTTTGAGGTCGATGCGAATCCATCACTTTCGTGCTGCGAAAGATCCCGGCCAGCGCGTAGTAGTCCCGCGCCGTGATCGGATCAAACTTGTGATCGTGACAACGCGCGCAGCCAAACGTCATTCCCAGGAACGTCTTGCCTGCCACATCCAGTTGTTCGTCGACGATATCGATCAGCAGCTTCTGTCCATCGACCTCCGCCAGCATCTTGGGGCCCATCAGCAAGAACCCGGTCGCCGTCAACAGTTCCGCGCGCCGCACAGGCGAAGCGCCGTCTGTCATCAGATCCCCTGCCAACTGTTCGCGAATGAACTCGTCGTACGGCTTGTCATCGTTGAAGGCCTGGATGACGTAGTCCCGATATCGCCATGCGTTGGCGTGGCCGTAATTGATGTCACCGCCGTTCGAATCACCGTAGCGTGCGAGGTCCAGCCAGTGACGGCCCCAGCGCTCCCCGTATCCCTGAGATTCCAAAAGCCGATCGACCAATCGCTTCCAGGCATCGGTTCGTCGATCGGACACGAACTGCTTGATGGCTTCAGGAGTGGGAGGCATGCCTGTGAGTCCGAACGAGGCTCGTCGCAACAGGGTCTCACGGTCAGCTTCACGGTTGGGATTGATCCCCGCCTTGTGCAATCGCCCATCCACGAATTCATCAATCGTGTTCGGCCTGCGCTCATCGATCTTGAGCGGCTTCAGCGACCATAGATCCCGAACCACCATGGAATCTTCCGCTCCGCGATGGGTTGCCCGGCGCGGGTCGATCGCGCCGTCGGCAATCCATTTCCGGAACACCGCGATCTCGGCCTCCGTCAACTGCCCGTTCGGCGGCATCCGCAGATCGTCATCCACGTAGGAGACCGCCTTGAGCAAGAGACTGATCTCTGGTTTGCCCGGCACGATGGCCGGCCCGGAATCACCACCGGTTTCCCAGCCGCTGCGACTGTCCAAAACCAAGCCGCCATCGGGCGATTTCGTTTCATGCGAATGACATTCGAAACAGTGTTTGCGCAGCAGTGGCCGGACGGATTCTTCGAAGAAGCCTATCCTCGCATCCTGCCCCGCTGCGCTGATGCACAGAAGCATGATGAGAATCATCAGCACACGCTGGCAGCCGTCGGTTCGGTTTGCTGATTCTGAAATCACCGGGTGTGCAGACGATAATGCACAACCACGTGGATAGGTCAGCATCGAGTTTCTGGAGGCAGGAACCGATGGGAGAGCTTGATGATTCCTATTCTGATTTCAACGCGAACTGCAGCGTCGGCCCGACCGCCTCCGGATGAGTGTCACTGGCAAACGTGTGCGTCATCCCCTTGCCGGCCCCCAAACCGATCAGGAACTTGGTTTGGCGACTCAGGATCAGCGTCACTTCTCGGTCTCGATTCGCTTTCAGGAACTCCAGAAGATCGGCGGTTTCAATACTCCAACTTCCGCGCTTCTGGCTGCGGGGGATTTCGAACCTGCCCAGCAGGGTGCCATCCTCGGGCTGGGGCGCGGATTCCCACGAACTGTTCCGCTTCCAGTCGGATTTGTCGGCGTTGGTGAGACCGTGGATCGCGAAGCGGTTGATCTTCGGCAGCCTCGCAGCCGAGCCGCCGCGGCTGGGCACGTGCTCGGACGATTCCCCGAACTGCCTGTCGATTCAGTTCAGAACACTGCAAGCGTCCACGTAGCGGAAGTTGCGAAAACTTCCGCTTTCGGAGGTCGGAATTCTTCGCGAAGTCCGCTACACGTTGCGGCTCTCAGTATGAGTCGTTTTCTTTTTGCAGTTCTTGTTGCCCTCGGTGGATTCGTGGCTGATGCCGCCCCGAAGGGAAATCTCGCTGATCCGGCCAAACACCCCTACGCCGATCCCAAGGGCGGACGCGCCAAATACCAACTCGCCGGCGAAACGGTAAACGAAGCGCGCCTCTACGATTTCTATCAACGACAGGCTGACTTCTACATGGCCAGCCCGGGTGAAGTGCCGAAGGTGATTCCTGCCTATCCGGGACTGGATGCCGGTCAACACGGTCACTGGGGCAAGCACAACCAGAACAACCATCAGGACGGTCGCTGGAACGAAATCGAAGTGGGTGAACATCGGACCACGGTGTTCAAACCCAAGGGGGCTTCCATCCTCAAGGGAATCTGTGTTTGTCTCGGCGATGAACGCGAACTGTCTGTCTGCTTTGATCCGATGTCGCTGTCCTATCGCGCCTTATGGCAGGGGGGATTCCTGAAATACCAACCGTTCCGTTGGGGAACATCGCGGGATGTGACACCGGTGGGTGATCTGTGGTTCGCCACCAAGAGTGCCGCCATGCCCGCGGGTGGCAGATACCTGGGATTCCACCGCTATGGCAAACGCATCGTTTTCAAATACACCATCGGCAGGACCACGATCACCGACGAACCGTGGGGGACAACGGACGCGTTCTATCGTCGACTGGATTTCAAACAGGCCACAGCGAAGATCGAGTTGCCCGTTCCCGTGGGAGATGACGTGAAGGTCAGCGTTGTTTCCAAGCGAGGCATTCGCAAGGCCGTGGTCAACAACGGCAAACTTCTCATCGAGAAAGCCAGGGCCAACTCCGTCCTGATCGTCCGCTCTTCACGGGGTGATGAACCAGACGAGAAGGCGGTGTTGGGACACCTGGCCGGAAAGCGGAAACCGGAGCGGCGCTGGAAGGAAGTTCTGAAGATGCCTGGCACCTTGGGCAAGGCGCGTGGTGATTCCGCTTATGTCATCGATACCCTGCATGTTCCCTACGACAATCCGTACAACACCGTCATGCAACTGACCGGTATCGGGATTCTGCCCAACGGTGATGCCTTGATCTGCACGCTCCCTGGCGACATCTGGCGGGTGTCAGGAATCGGCAGGGATCTGAAAAAGGTGACCTGGTGTCGTTACGCCACCGGGTTTAATCAACCCATCGGCATTCACATCGATGACGACGGCATCTTTGTGTTGGATCGAGGACAGATCTACCGCCTGCATGACACCAACGACGACGGCGAAGCAGATTTCTATGAGAACTACGCCATCGATTTCGGTGGTTACGATCGCAGCCATTCGCACACCTTCGGATTGCATCGTCTCGCTGATGGCTCCTTCAACTTCACGCAGCGCGAGAGCATCCTGAGGACGGGAACGGATCGAAAGACTGAGCTGCAGGGTTGGGGCGTCCGCAACTGCATGGGAATCGGCGGATCGGATGACTACTTCTGGGTCGCCCCGCAGGAAGGAACCTGGACGCCCGCCTCCGCCATTCTCGAAGTGAACAACGGCGAGTTTTACGGCATGCCCACCAAGGACGGCAAAGGCGGCACGATTGCTTCCGCCCTCTGCTACATTCCGCGCGGGGTCGACAACTCCACCGGCGGCATGCTGGAAATGACCAGCGACAAGTGGGGGCCGCTCAAAGGCACGCACATCGGTCTCAGCTACGGTGCCAGCATGCATTACCTCATCCTTCGCGATGACCGGGGTGATCGTCCACAAGGAGCTGTGGTTCCGCTCGAAGGTGAATTTCTGTCGGGATCAATGCGGGGCGCGTTTCATCCCAAGGACGGCCAACTCTATCTCGTCGGCATGGACGGCTGGGGGGATTACTCCGTGAAGGATGGCTGCTTCCATCGCGTTCGCTACACCGGCAAGCCGGTCTACAAACCCAACAGCTTCCGCGTCCACGCCAATGGCATCCGGATCGACTTCGCCACCAAGCTCGATCGGAGTGCCACGGATCTGGAGCGTTATTTCGCCCAGGCCTGGAACTACGAATACGCCAAGCGTTATGGCTCCCCGGAATTCTCGGCGAAGAATCCACATTCACTCGGTCACGATCCCATCCCAGTCCGTTCGGTGAAACGCCTGGCTGACAACTCCGTCTTCGTTGAAATGCCGGCCATGGAACCGGTCATGCAATTGCACATCCGCATGCACCTGAAGGCCGCCGATGGTCATGAGTTCAAGACTGACCTCTTCGCTTCACCGATGTATCCGAGTGAACACTTCGCCGCCAAGGGACTTGCCAAACCGCGAACAGACAAACCCACCGCCATTGCACTCCGCGTGACCCAACCGGGGAAGGAAGTGGAAGGCAGCAACGTCTCCGGCAAGGTGCTCGAGGGCGCCCGCGAAATAGTCGTCGATGCCGTCGCCGGACTGCAATACGCACAGAAGCTCATCGAGGTGAAGGCCGATGAGCCCCTTGCTTGGAAGCTCCGCAACACGGACGTCATGCCGCACAACCTCGTCCTCGTGAAACCGGGCGGAGCGCGGACCGTCGGCACCGCCTCATTCAAGATGATGACCGATCCCGCCGCCGGGAAGAAACACTACGTCCCCAAGCTGCCGGAAGTGATCAACTTCATTCCCGTGATCAATCCGACCAAGGAACACACCCTCTACCTGCTCGCGCCCAAGACGCCCGGAGACTACCCTTACATCTGCACGTTTCCCGGTCACTGGATGGCCATGCGCGGAATTCTGCGGGTGAAGTGAGCCTTCGTATTGACGTCCAACGAATCTTAGCCGGTAATCCCGCCCATGCTCCTACGATCACTCCTGCTTCTCGTTTCGTTCGCCTGCATGACGAACGCTGCCCCACTCGTCTTTGAAGGCACCGGCGGCCCGGGCAAAGGCAAGCACATCGTCTTCCTTGCCAACGATCACGAATACCGCTCGGAGGAAACCTGTCCGGCAATTGCCAAGATCCTGGCCAAGCGACATGGCTTCAAGTGCACAGTCCTCTTCGGCATCGATGAGAACGGACATATCAAGACCGGCGATGCCCCCGTGCCGGACATTGAAGTGCTGAAGGACGCGGATCTGCTGGTCTTCTATACACGCTTCATGAAGCTGCCTGACGAGCAGGCGGATGAACTTGTCGCCTACTTCGAACGCGGCGGTCCGGCAGTCGGCATCCGCACCTCGACACACTGCTTCAACAGGCAGGAAGGCAAATGGGTCAAACTCAACTACAACTACAACGGCGAGGACTATCGGGGAGGCCTGGGTGAACAGGTTTTCGGCAACACTTGGCACAAGGAACGCGGCCAAAGCCACTACGGTTCCAACCACAAGATGGGCGGAACCATCACCCCGGTTGCCAGCGCGAAGAATCATCCGATCAACCGGGGAGTCGGGCCGATCCATTGCTACTCCGGAGCCTACAGTTCCCGGCCACCGGCTGGCTCAACCCCTTTGCTTGAGGTGCAGGTTCTCAATACCTTCGGTCCCAGTGATGACAAGAGCTCCGAACACCCGTTGGTAAATGCCGGTTGGACCCGCAACCACTACGTCGCCCCCTCCGGCGTCAAGAAAAACGCCCGCGTCGTCTACACCTCCTACGGTGCGTCAGAGGACATGCTGGATGAAGACGGACGACGCTTCCTCGTGAACTCCTGTTTCTGGACGCTTGGTATGGAAGGGAAGATCAAGGCCGATCTCAATGTCGCCTTTGTCGGCAAATTCAACCCCAGTCCCTACACGACCGGCGCCTTCTTCCGCACCGAAGTGAAGCCCTCCGATCTCGCCGGTTGGGACAGTGCCGTCATGCCGTTGGATTCCAAGATGGGCGGCCTCGATAATCCGAGTCAGTTCATGAGCAGCCGCATCGACCGCGCCCTCCAGCATCGTCCATATGTGGTGAAGCACCTGGAGGAAAACCACCCCGGCTTTGATCGCAGCAACTACCAGCCGGCCCCGCCCCGCAAGCGCAAGAAGAAGTGACGCCGTTCACCAGCCACGGTAGGGGCAAGCTGCCGCTTGTCCGCGGACGTGCCACAGCGCGTCCCTACCATCGGCGTCATGTCATCCCCGGTGAAATCCCGCTTGCACTTAGGATTCAAGCCCAGTTCCTCCACCAGGTATTTCACCGCGTTCAGGGAACCACCGACCGAGGCGTAAACCAGCGCCGCCTCGAGGAAGGACTTGTCACACCGGTACTCCTTCTCCATGAACCGAACGGCACGGGTTCGGTCCAGCTTGCCATCGGGCAGGAAGAACGATCGCATGGTCTTCACCTCCCCCAACGCGGCGGCGAAACACAAGTCCACCGGGGCTCCTCGCTTCCTGAGATGCTTGGCCGTTCGACGCATGCCCTTGGGGCCTTCATACAGATAAGAAAGACAACCGCGCAGCGCGGCGTTATTGTCGTAATCGACCTTGGCGCCATGCTCGATGAACAGATCTATCAGTTGAGTTCCTTGCGGTGAGGCGGCGGCAACGAAACAGGTGGCGACCATTCCCAAGGGTTGTCCCCAGGCCTCATCATGTGCGTGCACGTCGGCGCCGCGTTCGAGCAACAAGCGTGCAACATCGACCATGCCCTCGGGAAATCGATCCAGTCGCGGCGGGTTGTGCGCCACCAGATGCAGGAGAGTGCACTTGTCCACATACTCCCAACCTTGCTTTCGCGGCCGGATAGGTGTGCGCACCAGCTCAGGATTCGCATCCAACTCCTTGGCCAATCCCCTGACATCGCCCAGACCAATGCAATCCACGGCCTTTCGCGCCTCGGGCGGCTCCAGTCGGGGCAATGGCAACAGCTGCATGTGCTCTACTTCAAATGTTTGGCGAAAAATTTGTCGGCCGTGTCGATGGTCTCATCGAACCAGTCCTGCCTACCAAGGAAGGGATGTGGTGCGCCCTTGATGACCGTGAGGTCGGAAGGAATGCCGAGTTGTTTCATGCGCTTGCGAAAAGCATTGGCATGCGTGCTCGGACCGTCTTTCTCACCGGTGATGAACCAGACCGGAGGATCATTCTTATCGAGATGATGCAGTGGCGATGCGAGTCGATACGTGGCGGTCTTTTCTTCCATCGATCCACCAAGGAAGTTCTGCCAGATCTCCTTGGTCTTGGATATCTCACGCGTGCGTTCGGAAAGGAAATCCGTCTGCGCCCCCATGGGAATGGCCGCTTGGATCGTGCTGCTGAAGTCCACGTTGCCACCCTTGCCTTCGAGCTCCTTGACGCCGCCTGAGGTGGCGAGCAAGGCGGTAAGATGTCCTCCGGCGGAAAGGCCGAGTGCCCCGATCTTGTCGCTGTTGATCCCGAACTTCCTGGCGTTGGCACGTAAGAATCGCACGGCCGCCTTGCAGTCCTGAATCTGCGCCGGGAACTGCTTCTCCCCGCTCAAGCGATACGAAATGGTCGCCGCGACATAGCCCCGGGCAGCAAGTGCCTTCGCCGGCACACCATGATTGACCCGACTGCCTTTCGCCCAACCTCCGCCATGGATGCAGACAATAGCCGGCAGTTCACCCCAGGCACCTTTCGGTCGATAGATGTCCATCTCCAAGGTCCGATCACCGTAGCGCGCATAGGTCACGTTCATCTCCGCGTTCAGGCCGTCCAAGATGGCCTGCGAAATCTGGGTCCGGCCGTCGGCGCGACGAGATGCCTGGCCCGCTGGACGGGCATCGCGACGCATCTCTTCCTGAAACAGAATCGCCATGCCACGCAGCTTGCGTCGGATCTCACCACCGCGGGTGAACTTGGATTCACCCGGATCCTTGGAAAGGTCGTACAGCTCCAGGCTGGGATTGAGGTAAAGTTTCCAGTTCCTCCAACGGACTGCCGACAAGGCGCCTTGGCTGCCGTGGTAGAAGAACGCGTCGTTGTATTCGTGGCGCTTGATGAGTTCGGCCCATTCTCCGGGCGGATCCCATCGCCGCCGAAGGGGAACGGTGGCGTTGAGCGATTTCTTCAACCCCGGCGCCGGGACGAATCTGCTCTCACCCTTCAACAACGGACTGATGTCACGACCATCGATGACCCGTCCTTCCGGAACCTTGATGCCGGCGAAGGTGGCCAGCGTGGGGTACCAGTCCATGGCGCGCACGACTGCCACCGATTTCACGCCCTGCTGCAGTCCAACGCCAGGACCCCACGCAATGGCCGGCACGCGAATTCCACCTTCGTATGTCGACAGCTTGCGGCCTTGGATCTTCTGCTGCGGAGTCCGACCTGGTCCCCGTCCATTGTCCGACGCGTAGACGACGATAGTATCGTCGTCGATCTTGAGCCGTTTCAAGGTGTCGAAGATGCGCCCCACGTTGTGATCGAGTTCTTGGATCGCGTCACCGTAGTCACCCCAGTCAGAAGTGCCCTTGAATTCCTCGCTCACTCCCAACGGGTTGTGGAGCATGGTGTGTGGAAGGTAGAGGAAGAAGGGGTTCTTGGTTCCTTGTTCTTGGTTCTTCTTTGCCATGGACTCCATGAACGATATCGCCTCGTCGGTGTAGATCTTGGTCAATTCGTTCGGATCGGCGGGTTGTTTG
>JAYPXF010000109.1:0-15745 GCA_038154405.1 Verrucomicrobiales bacterium
CGGAACGCATCCCGCCGCGGTCGATTGTGTGGCGGCCACAGCAATGGGTTTTGCCTGGGACCGGCTGCGCCTGCTCAAGGGTTGTTTTGGTGGACGGCAGGAACGATTTGTTCCATTTCAGTCTGGGGATATAGAAACCGTGTCAGGATCGGATTCGTGGTCGGGATCACTTGATGAAATGAACGAAGTGTTCCGTTTTCGGCCACATTTCGGATGGGTCGGAGCCATCGAAGACGAACAGCGAACGGTTTCCGGGTAGGCGATGGAGCGGTATTCTCCTCGGCGGTGCTACTTCAAGGCATCCAGAATCTCGCCGTAGGCCCGGTTGATTTCCTTGCTGCGTTCCTCGAAATGGCGGCGGTCGGCCGGGCTCATGTTGGCAGCCTTGTCGGGATGGAATTCCTTCATCAGGCGGCGGTAGGCTTTCTTCACTTCATCTCGATCGGCATCCGGCGGCAGGCCAAGGATGAGAAATGCCTGGGCGGTTTCGTTGGAGAAATCGATGTCGATGGACGGGTCGAATTCGTCGGCTTTCTTTTCCACGCGGACGCGGCCCTTTGAGTCAGCGATCGTGCGATAAACTTCTCCGCAGAGTGGGCAATTGAAATCGACGCCGCCCTGCAGATTGCGCAGGCGAAACTTTCGGCGACAGCCGGCGCAGCGAAAGGCGGGCGGTTTTGCCGAATGACGTGATTCGGTGTGGCTTTTGTTCTTTTCATTGGTTGTGCGTTGGTCGGGCTGCGGTGATGGTTCTGGATCGGAGTCGACGTCGACACGTTGGTGTCGCGGTGCGCCGCCGAACTCCTTCTTCAGTTCGCTGTTGATACTGAGGCCGGGCGGATCGGAAGGCAGATGCAGTACGCCCTTGATCAACATCATCTGTCCGACATGCAGCGCCTCACTGAAGCCGGGAACCTTTCGTTCTAGATCGGTGAAGGCCACGCGCCGATCCCGGCGGTGGATGACCTCGAGCACACCGGCGCAGATGGATTGATCCAGATCGTGCAACTCACGGCGGAGGCAGAGACGTTCGCGGGTGAATGCAAGCAGGCGGGGGCCGGAATAGACGATGTCCAAGGTGACTGCCCAGATGATGCCG
This sequence comes from Verrucomicrobiales bacterium, assembly GCA_038154405.1. Taxonomy (GTDB): domain Bacteria; phylum Verrucomicrobiota; class Verrucomicrobiia; order Limisphaerales; family JAYPXF01. The sequence goes on from JAYPXF010000109.1 coordinate 1,100, forward strand.
ATCACTGCGCCGATGTTCTCGCTGGATCGCCAATCGACCTTGGGGAGGTAGAAGATATAATCGTCATCGACCGAACGAAGCCCCGCGAGCTGGAGAGCCATGAACGAGACGGCGATGCACACCAGATTCAACGGCTTGGCTTCGAACGTAAGCTTCCAGTAGCCGAATGCTCGCCCGATCTCGATGACTTGGTGGATCGCCAAGAACAGGACCTTGGTGCCCAAGGCGGCGGTCAGTCCGGTGACCGCGATTCCGGAGATGGCGCCGAGAGAGGCGAATCCGAGCTGATTGCGTCGCTCAGACGTGATTCGTCGGGCGAGCCATTCCTGGATTTGTTCGCGGTCCATTCAGCAAAATATGGTGCATTTTCTGTGCCGAAATGAGAAGCCAGGCGAAGCTTCGGTTCCTAGCATGCCTAGACCATTGGATAGGGCGAAGGAACGAATTTTTCGGCTAGTTTCAAGCGTCCGATGTTGCACAAAGAGACTTTGTGAAAAGTTTCACAAATGGTTCTTGTGAGGCCTGCTGGCCGGTGCTAGCTTGGGCCGCCTGAATTGGAAAACTGACTGTTAGAACATAAAATAATGATGAAAAACTGGTTGATTGCAGCAATTGTCGGCACCACTACGCTTTCCGTTTCCGCGGGTGAAGTATCGGGTAAGGTGAGTTTCAAGGGCGCGCAGCCCGCCGAGCGTCCGCTTCCTTTGGATCCCGCGTGTGGCGCGTCCTTCAAGAAGGCCAATCCTGTCAAAAAGCCGACGACCCGATTTTACGCGGTCAGCAAGGACGGCGGCTTGGCCGACGTGCTCGTTCAGGTCAAAGGTCTCAAGGGTGGTCCGAAGGCTTCCGGCGCACTCGTGGTTGATCAGGTCGGTTGCGAATACCTTCCTTATGTTTCCGCCTGCCGCACGGGACAGACCATCACGGTGAAGAACTCTGATCCGGTCCTGCACAACGTCCACCCGACTCCTCGGGCCGCCGGCAACAAGGAATACAACAAGGCACAGCTCCCGAACGGTCCAGCCCTGAGCTTCGTCTACAACAATCCGGAAGAGTTCCTGCGCTTCAAGTGCGACGTGCATCCTTGGATGTTCTCGTATGTGAATGTCTTGGATCACGGTTACTTCGCGGTGACCGACGCCAACGGCGCTTTCACGCTCAATGGCGTGCCGGATGGCACATACGAAGTGGTCGCCACGCACCGCAAGCTCGGTTCCTCGAGCCAGAAGGTGACGGTCAAGGGTGGCAAGGCTTCGGCCAACTTCACCCTCGAACTGAAATAATCCACTCTTCTCGAAGTAGCCGTCGCGACATTGATCGCGGCGGCTTCTCGTTTCTTCGTTCATTGAACACCTCCCACCATTCAATCTGGTTGAACCGCTTTGCCGTCTCGACGGCGGTGGTTACTCTGCTGTTGATTGGCCTCGGTGGAATGGTGACCAGCAAAGGGGCGGGGATGGCGGTGCCGGACTGGCCGACCACCTACGGTCAGAACATGTTTTTGTTCCCGGTGGGGCAATGGATCGGCGGAATTCTCTACGAGCATTCGCACCGCTTACTGGCCTCATTAGTTGGTTTTTTGACGTTGGTGATGGCCGCGTGGATTTGGGGAAGAGGATCCAAAGGGGGGGGGAAGTGGATCGGGTTGATCTGGATTTTTCTGGGTAAGGGACTGATTGGGGTGAGGACGCAGTGAATGTTCATCGCCTTGGCCTGCGTTGCGATGCTGGTGTTGGGATATTGTGCGTTTCGTCTATGGGACGCGGAAGACCCGCTGCGTTGGTGGGCGTTGCTGGCCTATTCGCTGGTGCTGGTGCAGGGGGTGCTTGGCGGACTTCGGGTCACCCAATTCATGGACGAACTGGGAATTGTTCACGGCACGATTGGCCAACTCTTCTTTCTGTTGGTTTGCGCGATCGGGTTGGTGACCAGCCGATTTTGGCAACGGCTTGGTGATGTGGAGTTTTCTCCGCGAGTGAGCGGTTTGAAGGGATTGTTGCTGACATTGACAATTATGGTGCTGCTGCAGTTGATTTTGGCCGCATCCATGCGTCACCAGCACGCGGGATTGGCGGTGCCGGATTTTCCTCTGGCATACGGCAAGATATGGCCACCGATGGACGTGGAATTTGTGGACACCGTGAACCGCTCGCGGATTGATCCCAGGGAGTTCAATCCCATCGCACCAAACCACATTTTGCTGCACATGTGTCATCGCATCATGGCGGTGGTGCTGTTGATTGGAATCGGCTATGCCGCCTTCCAAGCTCGAGCGAGGGCGGGAAAGGGGACTCTTTTCGCCCGATGGGGAGATATTTGGTTCGGCTTGGTCTGCTTTCAGGCGATATTAGGGGCCGCCACCGTGTGGAGCAACAAGTCAGCTGAGATCACCACGTTGCACGTGATGACTGGTGCAATCTGTCTGGTGTTGGGCGGATTGTTGACCATTCTGGCATTTCGTGTTTCAAGAACGGCCCCTTGCGAACGTTGCGAGACAGTGGAGGCCAATCCCGGTCCAGATCTGCTGTTGGCCGGACCTTTAGGAGCTTGAAGAAGATTTGAGAACCACCGCTTCAACTTTGGATGAATCGAGAACGGTCGCGCGCGGCCGGGCGGCGATATTGTCGGATCTTTTCAAGGCGCGGCTGACGGCCTTGGTGCTGTTGACGACTTTGGTGGGTTACTATGCCGGGCAAGGAGGCGATCCGCTGAATGGAATCCTGCTCCTGCATACCTTGGGTGGCACCCTGTTGTTGGCTTGTGGCGCGGCTGCGTTGAACCAATACATGGAACGCAAATGGGATTCCCAAATGCTTCGCACGGCGTCACGGCCGTTGCCTTCGGGTGAACTTCAGCCGTTGGCCGTTCTGTTTGTCGGTGTCTGCATCTCGGTGGTGGGAATGATCTGGCTCTCCCAGTTGGTAAATGCGCTGACTGGTTTTCTGGGTGCGCTCACGCTGGGTTCCTATCTCTTCGTGTACACCCCGCTGAAACGGAAGACACCGTTGAACACGCTCATAGGTGCGATCCCGGGAGCGTTGCCTCCGTTGATGGGTTGGACCGCAGCCCATGGTGAGGTGACCATCGCGGGTTGGGCGTTGTTCGCGATTCTTTTGTTCTGGCAGATGCCGCATTTCCTGGCGATCGCCTGGCTCTACAAGGACGAGTACGAGGGAGCCGGCTACGTGATGCTGCCGGCGGTAGATCCGGATGGCGAAAAGACCGGTCGCCAATCGGTTTGTCACACCTTCGGGCTGTTGCCGGTGAGCCTGGCGCCGTTCGTTTACGGAGTGGCCGGTGAGATTTATCTGTTCGGAGCCCTGTTCCTTGGAATGGGTTTCCTCTGGCGCGCGATCCAGTTCTCCCGGAAACTGGATCGGGAGAGTGCCCGCGGCCTGTTTTTTGCGTCGATCCTGTATCTCCCGCTCTTGCTGGGACTGCTGGTTTTCGACCTCAATTGACATCCCTTATGGCATTTTATGAACAAATATTGACACCGGATGTGGTGCGCATTAGAAACGCGCGCCGTTTGCCGTCCGGTGTCGGCTTTCACTGACAGAATTTGACATGCAGTCCACTACAGAAACGACCGAGCACACCTCGCACGACGATCATCACGATCACCATCACGACATCGGATTTCTCCGGAGTTATGTGTTCTCGACGGATCACAAGATCATCGGCATCCAATACGGTTTCACGGCGCTGGTGTTCCTGCTGTTCGGGTTCCTGCTGGTGATGACGATGCGCTGGCAGATCGCCTATCCCGGTGAGGCGATCCCGGTGGTGGGTGGACTGCTTGAGAGCCTTCTTGGCGACATGGCTGCGCAGGGCAAAATGTCCCCCGATCTTTACAACGTGTTCGGTGCGATGCACGGAACGATCATGATCTTTCTTGGCGTGGTGCCATTGGCATTTGCCGCGTTCGGGAATTACGTCGTGCCGCTCCAGATCGGGGCGATCGACATGACTTTTCCGCGCATCAACATGGTGAGTTACCAATGCTACGCTTGGGGGGGGGCGGTGATGTTCATCAGCTTCTTCATTCCAGGTGGCGCAGCGCAGGCCGGATGGACCTCCTATTCGCCTTTGGCGACTGTGGTTCCCACGGATGGTCAGTCCTTCTGGTTGGTGGGCATGGTGCTCTTGATCACCTCGTCGTTGCTGGGTTCGGTGAACTTCATCGCGACGATCATCCAGTTGCGCGCTCCGGGTATGACCTGGATGCGGATGCCGTTCTTCACTTGGGCGCAGTTTGTGACCGCCTTCATCCTCCTGCTCGCCTTTCCTCCGCTCGAAGCCGCAGGTGTGATGCAGTTGATGGACCGCGTGTTTGACACGAGCTTCTTCCTGCCGAGCGGTCTCATGGTCTCCGGCAATCCGATGCACGAGATTTCCGGTGGTGGCAGTCCGCTGCTGTGGCAGCACCTGTTCTGGTTCCTTGGTCACCCGGAGGTTTACGTTCTTATCCTTCCGGCCATGGGTGTGATTTCCGAGATCATCGCCTGCAACACCCGCAAGCCGCTCTGGGGTTACAAGTCGCTGGTTTACTCCGCTCTCGCGGTCGGTTTCATTTCCTTCATCGTGTGGGCTCACCACATGTATGTGACCGGCATGGGCACGAAGATTTCCACGTTCTTCCAGACCACGACGATGATCATCTCGATTCCGTCGGTCATTATTCTCACCTGCCTGTTCATCTCGCTTTGGGGAGGTTCCATCCGCTTCAATTCGGCAATGCTCTTCGCTCTGGCCTTCCTTCCGATGTTCGGCATCGGTGGTCTGACCGGCCTACCACTTGGGTTCAACTTCTCGGACCTGATGTTGCATGACAGTTACTACGTGATCGCGCACTTCCACTACGTGGTGGCGCCGGGAACTTTGTTCGGCCTGTTTGCGGGCGTGTATTTCTGGTTCCCGAAGGCGACCGGAAGAATGATGAACGAAACGCTCGGGAAGATTCACTTTTGGCTTTCGCTGTTGTTCATGAACGCGATCTTCTTCCCAATGTTTGCGCAGGGCTTGGCTGGAATGAGCCGCCGCATGTCGGACGGTGGAGCCACCTACGCGGCCGCAAATATGGCCAATGAGGGCGTCATCGGTTCGCTCAGCGAAGCCGTCATCAAGGGCAACATCGCGATTACTCACGCGGCGTTCGGACTGTTGTTGGCGCAGATTCCGTTCATCCTGAATTTCTTCTGGAGCATTACCCATGGGAAGAAGGTCGAGAACGACAATCCTTGGGAAGCTACCACGTTGGATTGGCAGACTCCGACCCCGCCACCGCACGGCAACTTCGACAAGCCGATCGCGGTCTATCGCGGTCCTTACGAATACAGCCAGCCGGGGCACGACACCGACTTCACGCCGCAGAACGAGCCTGAAAAGGCCTGATCTTGCCGCCCGAGTTTCAATCGTCAGCAGACTGATTACACATGGAAATCCCCTATACAGTTAAACCCCGTGAGGACACGGGTCTCTACAACGCCAAAGTGGGTATCTGGCTGTTCTTGGCATCGGAAGTGATGCTGTTCGGCGGCCTCTTTTCGTCCTACATCCTGTTGCGCGTTGGCGCGGGTCAGGGCATGTGGCCCCACGGCCTGATGAACATCCCGATCGGTACGTTCAACACCGTGGTGCTCATCACCTCGTCTGTCACTGTGGTGCTCGGATGGGCGGCGTTGAAGTTGGGCAATTTCGGGAAATACCGCTTCTATCAGGCGATCACGATTCTCTGTGCCTTGGGCTTCTTGGGAATCAAGAGCTACGAGTACAACGAGAAGTTCCATCACTACGAAGTCTGGTTCCATGCGCCGAAGACGGTGGCGGAACTGCCCGATGCCAAGAATCAGGCCTTTGTTGAAGACGGACTCACGGACAAGGAAAAGATCGGGACGTTTCCTTCCTTGGTGGGGCATATCGGATACGAGAAGGACGGCGAAGAGCATCACGCCGGTGCGTTCTGGACCAAGAAGGATCTGGAAGCACAGGGTGTCACCGAGGTGATCGTCCATCTCGACCATTTCCACTATCGCATACCGGCCCGCTTCCAGGCGATGATCAAGAAGAAGGAAAAGGAACATGATCACGGTGATGATCATCATGGCCATGAAGTTCGCGTGCCGTTGTCCGAGGTGCGTCGCGTATCGGCCTTTGTTCCCGCGCACAGCACCTTCTTTGCGATCTACTTCACACTCACGGGCCTGCACGGTGTTCACGTGTTGGCCGGAGCAATCGTGATCTTTTACATCTGGGGCCCCGGAGCCCGCATGTGGAAACGCGATCCGGAGCGATATTCCAATCGTGTGGAAGTGTCCGGCCTGTTCTGGCACCTTGTTGACTTGGTCTGGATCTTCCTGTTCCCGGTCCTTTATCTCCTGTAACGACTAAAACAGAATCTAGATTTTATGAGCGACGACCATGATTCACCGGAGGCGATAGCCGCTGCGAAAAAGAAATACTGGGCGGTGTTTGGCGTGCTGTTGGTCGGCACGATCATCACGGTTCTGATGTATTTCGTCTATTTTGAGAAGATGTGGCAGACGGTCACCGTGGCCTTGATAATCGCCTCGTTCAAGGCGGCATGTGTGGGGGCGATCTTCATGCACCTCTCAGACGAGAAGAAACTCGTCTATCGGATACTGTATCCCACGGTATTCTTCGTGGCCGGATTGTTCATTCTGACGATCTGGGCCTATTACGACCCGCCCGCGATGACGACCCACGTGCGCTGATGTCCCTTAAGACGATCCATATTGTCCTGATACTTTCCTCGATCTGCCTGGCGTTCGGTTTCGGCGCCTGGGAGATCAAACGGTACCAGGATCTGCAATTGCAGAGTGATCTGTACATTGGGATCGGTTCTTCATTGGCGGGTTTCGCTTTGTTGGTTTATGGGGTGTTCTTTTTGAAGAAGACCAAACACATCAGTTACCTGTGACACTGCGTTTCAAACAACTCGTTGCGGTGATGGCCGCGTTGCTGATTTCCGCGACATTTTCGCCGGAAGCGCAGGCCTGCGCGGCGTGTTTCGGACAGTCTGACGATCCGATGGCTCACGGCATGAATGCAGGTATCTTTTCGCTTCTGGCGGTCGTTGGCGTTGTGTTGCTCGGTTTCTTTGCGTTCATGATCTACCTGGTGGTTCGCGGTTCAAAATACTCCGGAGTAATGGAGAAACGGGCCGAGGAGATACGGGCGGAGATATTGCGCAACTCGCCGCAGGTGTCCGGCGCGCAAAGTTGATCGAATTGGAATTTATTTAGAGATGGAAAAGTTGATGTACAATTGGATGAGCATTCCGGAACTCGGTTCCAGGCACGGGGCTGAGGTCGATCTGTTCGTCATTCTGGTCCATTACCTGATGGCCTTTCTGTTCGTTGTCTGGTTTGCCTATTTTGTGTATGCACTGTGGCGATTCAGTGCGAAACGCAATCCCAAGGCCGATCATGTCGGGGTTCGCAGCCACTCGTCAACGTGGCTGGAGATCGCCGTCGCGGTGATTGAAGCTGTGCTGCTGGTGGGCTTTGCCATCCCGCTTTGGGCCAAGCAGGTCGATGATTTTCCGGCGGATGACAAGGCAACTGTAATTCGGGTGGTGGCCGAGCAATTCACCTGGAATTCCCGCCTGCCAGGTCCGGACGGGAAGTTTGGCAGCCAAAACATGCTCTACGCCAGTTCCGACAACCCACTTGGTTACGATCTCGAGGACGAAGCGGGCAAGGATGACATTACTCCACCGTTGAAGGACCTGCGAGCGCCACTCGAAACGTTTGACGAAGACGGTGACGGCAAGCCGGACAAGCACGAAGACGGGCAGATCAAGTACAAGCCGGTCGTCATTCATCTCTCGTCGAAGGACGTGATTCACAGCTTCAAGGTGAATACGTTGCGTGTCTGTCAGGATGCGATTCCCGGGATGAACATTCCGCTGCATTTTGAGCCGACGAAGTCCGGTCGTTATCTGGTCACGTGTGCGCAGTTGTGCGGCAACGGTCACGCGTCCATGAACGGCTGGTTTACCGTGATGGAAAACGACAAGAAGGATCAATCCGGCATGGGTGAATTCGACAATTGGGCCGAGACCTACAAACCGGCTCCGGATGCGCCTGCGGGCGGTGGCGGGTTTGAATAAACTTTTTGACCGTTGATAAGAAGATGACTTCACAAGGGTGCGCGGTTTGCGCACCCTTTTTTCAAATGGCCGAAGAACGCAACACCCGACCACTGGAATTCGTCATCTGGTCCGGTCTCGTGCTGGTGATGCTCATGGTCACTCTCGCGTATGTGAAGGAGCGGCTGATCAAGGATCGGGGGCGGCAATCCGGCACCGGTCAACAGGTGGTCCGTTTGTCTCCGGAACTGCAGGAAAAGAAACTGCCGGTTATCGGCACGATGCCGGAATTCACACTGACCAATCAGTTGGGCCAGATGATGAATAGGGACAGTCTCACCGGCCGGGTGTGGCTCGCTGACATCATCTTCACGCGCTGTCCAGGTCCGTGTGCGCGGATGACACAACGGATGGGCGAGTTGCAGAAACTCATTCCGGACGATCTGCCGATCGGATTCCTGTCGCTGACGACGGATCCGGAGTTCGATACGCCGTCCATATTGAATCTTTACGGCAAGCGGGCCGAGGCGGACACGAATCGTTGGTTCTTCCTGACCGGGCCGAAATCCGAAATAGGGAAACTGAGCACCGAGGGGTTGAAGCTGGTGGGCAAGGAGAAGGCTGAAGGGATCCGGGAGAATCCGAACGACCTGTTCATTCATTCGACCGTATTTGCGTTGATCGACAAACGGGGCCAACTTCTAGGAGTGCGCGAAATTTTGCCGCCGCCTTCGGGTGAAGACGTCCGGGCTCCGCTCGTGGATCCATGGGAGACGGAATTGAAACCGGAGATTCTCCGCGCGATTGAACAACTCTTGAAAGAACAATGACCTATCAGGATCTTCCAGCAGTAAACGCCTGCCTCAACAGTGTCAGCACGGTGTTGCTTTGCCTTGGCTACTACTTCATCAAGAAGGAGAAGAAGGTCGCCCACCGCAATTGCATGGTTGGCGCGTTGATCACCTCCAGTCTCTTTCTGGCCTGTTACCTCACCTATCACGAGCTCATGCGTCGTGAGACGGGGCAGGGGCACACTTCCTTCACCGATCCCGCGTGGTTTCGGCCGATCTACCTGGTGGTACTGTTCACCCACCTGGTGGGGGCGATTGCGATCGTGCCATTGGTCATCATGACCGTGTGGCGCGCGATCAAGGGCGACTTTGAGAGGCACAAGAAGATCGCCCGCTGGACGCTGCCGATCTGGATTTATGTGTCGTTCACAGGAGTGGTGATTTATCTGCTGCTCTATCAGCTCTTCAAGCAGGGCTGATTGGCTGCTTGCGTTCGGGGGAGGCGTGACCTTAAATCCGCGCACCTATGAAACTCGCCTTGATCCTCGTATTCGCGCTCGCTTTCTCCCTGCTGAGTGTCACAGACACGTCGGCCGTCGACAAGAAAGGCAGGAAACGTCTGCGACATGTGGTTTGTTTCAAGTACAAGGAAGGCACGAGTGAAAAGAAGATCGCGGAGATCAACGAGGCATTCCGTGGGCTGAAACAGAAGATCGACGGAATCATCAGCTTTGAGATGGGAACCAACAACAGCCCGGAGGGACTGAACAAAGGGTTCACCCACTGTTATCTTGTGACTTTTGATTCAGAGGAATCTCGCGAAAAATACCTTCCTCATCCGGCGCACAAGGAATTCGTGTCCTTGCTCAAGCCACATCTGGAGGACGTTTATGTCATCGATTACTGGGCCAAGTAATCGATAGGTGGGAGTTTTGGCCTGCCGTCATCCGAATCCAAGGCGATCAGCCCAATCCGTAGCAGTCAGTGTTGGCGTAGGTTACCCACGCAAGCAAGATCAGCCGCCACCGAAGAAGACGAAGGCCAAAACTCCGACGACCGCCAGAATCACCACTCCGGCTATTACCATCCAGATGGTCTTGCCCTTGCGATTTTTGGGCTTGAAAGAGGTGCCTTTGCCGATGGAAATCCGCTGCGTGCCCTGTTCAAGTTCGTTTAGATTGACGCCTTGGGGCAGGACTGAAGTCTGATCGAGCTTCTTTTTGCCACTGCTGCCTGCGCTTTTGCTTTCCTCAAAACGGGCTTCAATTGCGCCAAAACGAACGATTTCACCCAGTTTGATGGTGGCTTCCGAAATCTGCTCGCCGTTCACGTAGGATCCGTTGGTGGAATCCAAGTCTTTGATTGTGAGCGTGTCATCACTGACGATCAATTCGCAGTGATGACTGGAAACCGACGGAGCGGGGATCTGGAAGGTGTTGTCCTCCAAACGGCCTACAGTGCTCCGCTCAGACTTCAATTCGAATGAGCGGCCGGTAAAACCTTCGGTTAGCAGCACTAGGCGGGGCATGGCGTGGCTTGATTTGCGGGGATTATCGCGATGGTAAAATTCAAGTCAAACTGATTCATTCACCGCATCGATAGGTAGAGATCGTATTGCGGTCGTGGAGCTTACGCAGATCGAACCCGATCGGCAAATCGGGCAAACAACCCAGTCGAGTCATGTGGGCCGGGAGAGGCCTCCGGATGGTATTGGACGCAGAAGATCGGCTTGGTCTTGTGGGCCAGACCTTCAACGGTCTGGTCATTCAAATTTACGTGGGTGACTTCGACATTGGAGGGCAATGAATCCGCGTCGACAGCAAACCCGTGATTTTGCGACGTAATCTCCACTTTGTCGGTGGTCATGTCTTTCACCGGTTGGTTCCCGCCGCGATGACCAAACTTGAGTTTGAAGGTCTTGCCACCGAGAGCCTGGCCCAGAATCTGGTGGCCCAGGCAGATCCCGAAGATGGGGATGTCCTTGGTGACGAGTTCATTCACGGTCTTTACCCCGTAATTCACCGCGGCCGGATCGCCTGGGCCGTTGGACAGAAAAATTCCCGCAGGTTTTTCGGCGAGCACCTGTTCAGGAGTGCTGGACGCGGGCAGCACTTTCACCTTGAAACCGTGCTGACGTAGGCGCCGGAGAATGTTGTATTTGATGCCGAAATCGAGGGCGACAATTGGAAGGTCTGCCGCTGGCAGGGGATTCCGAAACTCCCGGGGCTGACCGTCTTCAGTGCCGCACTTGAGACGGAAGTCAGCGCTCACCGAGTCGTCTGCGTCCCAGTCGAAAGAGTCCTTGTGGGTGACTTCCCGGACGTAGTCCACGCCGACCAGACCTGGCCAGTCCTTGGCCCGCCGGATGGCTTCCTCTTCGTCCATGTCCTCGGTGGTGATGAAGCCGTTCATGGCACCTCGAACGCGTAGTTTCTTGGTCAGTGAACGGGTATCCAATTCGGAAATCGCAGGAATGCCGTTGTCTTCCAGATATTGGCCGAGATCCCAGTCGGCGCGCCAGTTGGAGACCACCGGTGACACTTCGCGCACGGCAAATCCGGCCACGTGTGGCTGGTAGGATTCGATGTCCTGCTTGTTCACCCCGTAGTTGCCGATATGGGGATAGGTCATCGTCACGATCTGCGCCTTGTAGGACGGATCGGTGATGATTTCCTGATAGCCGGTCATCGAGGTGTTGAAACAAACTTCTCCACAGGCCGAGGCCTTTGCGCCGAAGCCTTTTCCCCGGAAAACTGTGCCGTCTTCAAGTGCCAGAATTGCGTTCATCAAAAAAAATGCTGCGGAATGCTAGGTGCGCTTGGGAAGCGGTCAAGGAATTTGCCGAAATGTCGCGAGATTCGTTGCTACTTGGACGGAGTGTCCTCGTGTGTGGCAAGCGCTACACGAAGTTTCCTGACGAAGGACTCACCGGTTTCGCCGCGATATCCGTCTTGGCGGAAGAATGCTTTACCCGTGTGGTCCACCAGCAAAATGACGGGGTAGACCTTGGCTTTGTAACGCTTGGACAGGGCTTCGTTGTGGTCCTTCTGCTCGGGACTGATTTTCTTTCGGAACGGGAGATCACAGTAGACGAGAACAAGATGCTCGCGGGCAAACGAAAGAAATGGCTCCTGCTTGAACACCTGCTTCTCCAGTCGAATGCAGGGAACGCACCAATCGCTGCCGGTGAACTCAATCAGAATCGGATTGTCGGATTTCTTGGCGGCTTGCCGGGCGGATTCGAAGTCGGTCAGCCACGCGAGCGTTGTCGAATCCGGATCGGCGCCGATGACAGCCGTCCCTTGCATTAGAAGACTGAGCAGAATCGCTGAATAAGGACGCATCTCACTCATTTTGGGAGATGCCTAACTGGAATAGACACGCGCTCCGGCGACGAACGTCATTTCCGCGCGTCCCTTGAGCGGCCAATCGTAGAACGGAGAGTTGGTCGATTTGCTGGCGGTGGATTGAATCTCAAATTTCCAATTGGCCTGAGGATCAATAACCGTGATGTCTGCGTCGGCTCCGACGCTGAGCGTTCCTTTGTCCAGGTGGAGGAGGCGCGCGGGATTGCTGGTGTACTTGGCGATCACGTCTGAAAGAGAAAGTCGTCCGCTGTGGTGGAGCTGCATCAGCGAGAGCGCCAGTCCGGTTTCCAGACCCGTGATGCCGATGGGCGCGTAGTCGAATTCCACCTCTTTCTCGTAATCGCAATGCGGGGCGTGGTCGCTCGTCAGCACTTCCAGTGTTCCATCCGCCAGACCTTCTATCAGGGCTTCCCGATCGGCTGCGCTGCGCAATGGTGGATTCATCTTCAACATGGTGTCGTATTTCGGCCAGGTCGGCAGATCTGGCTGACCAGCGCATCCGTGAACGGCATCGCCGTCAGTTCCCCAGAACGCGGCGCTGCCTCCCAAGGCGGAATCGGTCAGGGTGAAATGATGTGGGCAGGCCTCACCGGAAATGGGGACGCCCCGAGATCTTGCTTCCCGGATCAGACGGACACTGCCGGCGGCGCTGACGTGCTGGCAGTGGATGGGGCAGCCCGTCCGTTCCGCCAGCAATGCATTGCGGGCCACGATCAGCTCTTCCCCTTCGGAGGGCCATCCGCGAAGCCCGAGAGTCGTGCTCCAGTATCCGTCGTGCGCGACGCCATCAGTCACGAGTGAGTAATCCTGACAATGGTCGATGACCGGGAGATCGAACATCAGCGCGTATTCCATCGCGCGGCGCATCAATTCGTTGTTTTGCACGCAGTGAAAGTCGTCGGTGATGGCCACAACGCCGGCCTGTTTGAGCGAACCGATGGGAGCCATCTCCTCGCCGTCGGTGCCTTTGGTGATGGCCCCGGTGATGAAGACGTTGACCAAAGCCTGCTTCTCGGCTTTCTCACGGACGAGTGCCACCGTTCCCGGTGAATCGATCACTGGTGAACTGTTCGGCATGCATACGACACTGGTGAATCCGCCTTTCGCTGCGGCCTGCGTTCCGGTCTCGATCGATTCTTTGGCTGACATGCCCGGTTCGCGCAGATGCACGTTCATGTCGATCAGGCCGGGAGAGATCACCTTGCCTGCGCAGTCGACCGATTCGGCATCAGGTGGCGTCTGCGAGGAAATATCGGCACCAACAGCCGCGATCTTGCCATCGACGATCAACACGTCGGCGGGTTCATCGATCTGGTTGGCCGGGTCGATTACCTTCCCGCCGTTGAGGAGCAGTGCGCTCATTGGCAGTAGACGATACAGGCACTTGAATTGACAAGGCAAGGCCGGCTGGTGTAAACGAAGGTCTCTCGGTGCGGGCGTAGCATAGTGGTAATGCTCCAGCCTTCCAAGCTGGCTAGGAGGGTTCGATTCCCTTCGCCCGCTCCAAGCCTCTCCAACTTCCCCATTTCAGAGACTTTCTGATAGTCCGTTCAGCTTCGTGCCGATAGGCACACTTGTGCCGCTCTGGGAGCATTCCTGTCAATGAAGGCCAAAGGCACCGGGTTGAAACTCTGTCTGGTGGAGGCGAAACCGCCGCTGCGGGAACTGGTTTACCGCTATCTTCGGTAGCTTCGCATTCCGCTCTGCATGCAGAACTTTGAATCTGTCCAGATGATCCCTGCCGCCCAATTGCAGGAAACGGAATTCCTGCTGGTCGATGCCGACCAACTGATTCCGGTCGACTGGGAGTGCCTCGTCGCGCTGCGGAGTTCCCATGCGGGATTGGCCGTATCCGCGATCAGTCAGTATTTGCCCGCCGAAAAGCGGTTTGAAGAAATAGGCTCAGTCTTCGACCGGATCTTCTGGGTTGCTGCGGATCTGGTCGAACTGGGTCGGGAACTGGCGAATCGACAGATGCATCCGACAGTTCTCGAATTGTCGACGCCCGTGCGGAAAGTTGCCTGAAATCGGAGTTTCGAGCTTTTCGGACTAGCCAAACGGATGAGGATGGCTAGTCTTCCGAATGCTGCATCGGGATGGGAAACTGCCTCGATCGGACGCGCGAGTAGCTCAATTGGATAGAGCGTCGGCCTCCGGAGCCGAAGGTTGTGGGTTCGACCCCCGCCTCGCGTATTCTCCTGCCCAGTTATCGGCTCTCCTTCTCCCTCTCCGATTGGCTACCATTGATTAGTAAGATCATGAGAATACCGATCAAAAGCGGTGAAAAGCCGTCTTTTTTGAGTGAAAACCTTTGTCAATTTTTTTGAATAATGGTAAGTATGCAAAGTCATATTCGGACTAACTACCACTGCTT
>JAYPXF010000109.1:15755-20827 GCA_038154405.1 Verrucomicrobiales bacterium
GAGCGTCGGCCTCCGGAGCCGAAGGTTGTGGGTTCGACCCCCGCCTCGCGTATTTTTCTTCAATAGCAACGCGCGACTTGCCGATGATTGGGTAAAGCGGGTGATAAGCGGCGTTTTTACCGTAAAAACCGTTGTCAAATTTTTTTGAATAATGGTAAATACGCAAAGTCATACTCGGATCAACTACCACTGCTTATTATGAAAAAACCCAATACTGGTTGGTGCAACTCTCCGGAACATCCTTGGTCTCCTTCCCGTCGTGACTTTTTGCAGGTCGGCGCGCTGGGAACATTGGGGCTGACGCTTGGAGACGCATTGAAGCTCCAAGCGGCGGAATCTTATCCTCATCCGAAGGCCAAGGCGCTTTCGGTGATTCAGATTTATCTCCCCGGCGGTTGCGCTCATCAGGAGACTTGGGATCCCAAGTATGATGCCCCGATCGAGTATCGCGGACCGCTTAGTACGGTGAAGACCAAGACGGGCGAGTATTTCTCCCAGTACATGCGTGAGAGCGCCAAGATCGCTGACAAGATCACGGTCGTTCGCTCCATGACCCACGGTGAGGCCGCGCACGAGCGTGGCACCCACAACATGATGACGGGTAATCGTCCGAGCCCAGCCTTGGTTTATCCGAGCTTGGGCAGTGTTGTTTCCAAGATTCAGGGGCCGCGCAAGAATCTTCCTCCCTACGTCATCATCCCGAACCAGACCCGCAACAGTGGCACGGGCTACCTTGGTTCTGCCTACGGCCCGTTCGCGCTGGGTTCCGATCCGGCCAGCAGCAGCTTTCAGGTTCGCGACCTCAAGCTGCCCAGCGGAGTCGATGACAAGCGCTTCGCCAAGCGCCGCAACATGCGTTCGATCGTGGATTCACACTTCAGCAGCTTGGAAAAGGCCGACGTGCTCGACGGCATGGATTCCTTCTATCAGCGCGCCTACAGCATGATCAGTTCTCCCGAAGCCCGTGCGGCGTTCGATATCAACAAAGAACCCGGTAAATTACGCGATGCCTACGGCCGGAATTCTGCGGGACAACGCATGTTGCTCGCCCGCCGTCTCGTTGAAGCCGGTGTGCGGTATGTGACCTTGACCTATGGCAGTTGGGACATGCATGACGGCATTCAACGTCGTGTCGAAAGCCAGGTTCCGAACTTTGATCGCGCCTACGCCAGGTTGATCAGTGATCTCGACGAGCGCGGCCTGCTCGACAGCACGCTGGTCTTGGTGACGTCTGAATTCGGTCGCACGCCGAAGATCAACCGCACTGCCGGCCGTGATCATTGGCCAAAAGTTTTCTCGGTTGCCATGGCTGGCGGCGGCATGAAGCGCGGCTATATCCACGGCAGCTCCGACCCGACGGGTGCCGAGCCGGAGGAGAATCCGTTCACCGTGCAGAACTACGCGTCCACCGTATTCCACCTGATGGGGATCAATCCGGAAACCCGCCTGATGTCCCCTGGTGATCGTCCGCAGGCGATCGTGACTGGTGAACATGTGGGTGTTTCGAAAGACGTGATCGCGTGACGTGATCAAGACTCCCTCAGGTATCTCAAAAATCTGAATTGTTCTTGGCGGGGCAACATCCAACACGGTGTTGCCCCGCCTGACTTTGATAAAAAGATGAAGAAGTTGTTTGTAGCGTTGATTGGACTCCTGGTTGCCGGCCCGGCTCAGGCAGTTGATCCGAACCACACCTACGTCCTTCCAAATGGTTTCCAGCGCGGAACGGAAGTGACCGCTACTTTCTATGGCCGCCGACTGGCGGACGTGGAAGAGGTCATGTTCTACGAGCCCGGCGTCAAGGTGCTCTCCATCGACAAGAAGGAAGATCGATCGGTGGTCGCCAAGTTGAAGGTTTCCCCGAGTGCCGAGTTGGGCGAACACCGTTACCGACTCCGTTCCAAGACCGGTCTTTCCGAATTGCGCACGTTTTATGTCGGGCCGTTCAAGCAGATCGACGAGAAGGAGACCCGTACGGAGAACAATGATCGCGCTGCGGCGGAGAAGATCGAACCGAACATCACCGTAATGGGCAAAGTGAACCGCGAGGACATTGACCACTACGAGGTCACGCTCAAGAAGGGGGACAAGTTCTCTGTGGAACTCGAAGGCATCCGTTTGGGCCGGGCATACTCCGGTGTGATCTTCGATTCCTATGTCGCAATCCTTGATAAGGACGGAGAGATTCTGAAACGCTCCGATGACACCCATCTGCTGATTCAGGATCCGTTCCTGACTATGATCGCGCCGTATGACGGGAAGTATTTCATTCAGGTGCGTGAGACCTCGATGCTGGGGCGTGGTGACTTCTACCGCTTGCATGTGGGCAACTTCCCGCGTCCGCATGCTGTTTATCCAGCTGGCGGCAAGGCTGGCAATTCTCTGGACGTGGAGTTCATTGGCGATGCCAGCGGAAACTTCAGTCAGAGCGTTCTGCTTCCCGACGAATTCGATGACCGGTTGGTGCAGGGTGTTTTTCCCGTGCGCCGTGGTGTGACGGCTCCTTCTCCCAATCCTATTCGCGTCTCCGATTTCGAGAACGCGTTGGAGAAGGAACCCAACGACGCGTGGAACAAGGCGAATCACGACAAGGGGCACGACACGGTGCCGGTTGCCTTCAATGGAATGATTCAATCCACCAACGACAACGACTACTTCACCTTCCAGGCGAAGAAGGGGCAGAGCTTGCTCTTCAATTGCTACTCCCGCCGTTTGCGTTCCAAGCTGGATACTGCGATCTATCTCTATGACAGCAAGGGCAAGTATCTGACCGGTCGCACAGACTCCGGGGGCGCTGACGCTAATTTCAGCTACACGATCCGCGCTGATGGTCTGTATCACGTTCGTGTTCGTGATGAACTCGGCAACTTTGGACCTGATTGTGCCTATCGGGTCGAGGTCACGGAGAACAAACCCTCTGCGAGTATCTACCTTCCCGACACCGCGCGCTACGATACGCAGACCCGCAAGAACATTATTGTGGCCCGTGGAAATCGATTTGCCGGTCTCTTCTACCTCCGTCGTTCCAACTATCGCGACGATCTGATTTTGGGCACGGAGAACCTACCTAAAGGGATGAAGATGGTTCATGGCAAGTGGCCATCCGCTACCACCCAATGGCCGGTGGTTTTTGAGGCGGATACCAATGCTCCCATAGGAGGTGTGCTGGGCGACATCACCGTAACCTCCCCCAAGGAATCCAAGACGCCTGTGAAGGGCGGGATCTGGCAGAACTACGATCTCGTTCGCGACGGTAACCGCGGGACTTTCTACAAGACGTGGTCTGACAAGATCGCGTTTGTCGTGGCTGATGAATTGCCGTTCAAACTGAACGTGGAAGTGCCGAAGACCCCGATCGTCCGTTATGGCACGAAATACATCAAGGTTACGGTGGAGAAGAAAAAGGGATGGGATGAAACCATCACCGTTCGTAATCTCTACAAACCATCGGGCATTGGTTCGAGTTCCTACATTCGCATTCCCAAAGGCAAGAACAGCGGATCGTACTACTTCAGCGCGAACAGCCGTTCCGCCATTGGCAAATGGAAGATGGCCTTCATTGGTGAAGCCAGCGTGAGTGGCGGCCGTGCCTGGTCCTCGACCGAACTGTACGATTTGGACGTTGGTGACTATTTCGTCTCCGGAAAGATTCCGCTGGTGACCACGACCCAGGGCAAGGATTGCAAACTGGTTTGCCAGGTGACTCAGAAGACTCCGTTTGAAGGAAAGGCCAAGATCACCTTGGGCAGTCTGCCGAGCGGCTGCACGGCTGAGCCGCAATATATCACGAAGGACACCAAGGAAATCGTATTCGACGTGAAGGTGAGTGCAGATGCCAAGATTGGTTACGATCGCAACGTCTACTGTGATCTGCTGCTGGAGCAGAACGGGGAAACGATCGCGCAGCGCTTTGCCTACAGTGGGCGTTTGCGCATTGACCCCCCGCAGAAACTTGTCGCCAAAGCCGAAACAGCCAAGAAGTGATCCAACCGAATTCCTGATTCTGAACACAACATGAAAAGATTCAGCTCCATCGTAGCCGGACTGACCCTCACCGCCGCCTTGGCACATGCCGATGTGCCGAAGATCGTTGACGTCAAGGTCTACCCGGCGGACGTCAACCTGTCCTCCAAAGTTGATCGCCAATCCATTGTCGTGCAGGCGTGGTATTCCGACAGTACTTCGAAAGACGTGACGGATGAGGCCAAGATTGTGGTCGGCGACACCAAATTGGCATCAGCCAAGGCGAATTGGATTCATCCGGTCAAGGACGGCAAGACCTCATTGAAGGTGAGCTATGCCGGTCGAAATTTCGATCTGCCTGTTTCCGTGACCAACTCGACCGTTACGCCGAAGTTGAGCTTTTACCAGGACGTCACGCCGGTCTTCACCAAGGCGGGATGCAACACCGGTGGTTGTCATGGTGCAGCTCGGGGCAAGGACGGATTCATGATCTCGCTCTTTGGATATGACCCGGAAGGTGATTATCAGCGTGTGACGCGCGAATTGATGGGACGCCGGCTCAACTTGGCATTGCCGGATGACAGCCTGATTCTCGAAAAGGGTGCCGGAAGAGTTACTCACACGGGTGGCAAGTTGTTCGACAAGGGCGATAAACTGTATGGGACCATTCATCAATGGATATTGGAAGGCGCGCAGAAGGATCCCAAAGACATAGCCAAAGTCGTTGAAGTGGAGATCTACCCGACGCAGTTCGTCTTGAAAGGAAAGGGCTCCAAGCAACGCCTGGTAGTGCGTGCAAAATACTCCGATGGAACAGATCGTGATGTGACTGATCTGGCCGCCTACACCAGCAACAACGACTTGGCCGCTGTGGTCTCGGGCACTGGCGCTGTGATCGGAGGCAAACCGGGCGAGGCGTTCGTCATGGCTCGTTATGATGCGTTTACGGTGGGGTCCCAGGTCCTGACGACGCCGGAAAGTATGGATTTCAAGTGGCCGAACGTGCCCGAACATAACTACGTCGACACCTTGGTTCACAACAAGTTGAAGAAGGTGCGCATAACCCCGAGTGAGGTCAGTGACGACAACACGTTCATACGTCGGATTCA
>JAYPXF010000110.1:0-14379 GCA_038154405.1 Verrucomicrobiales bacterium
CCGTCGCTTACGGGAAAACCCAACGCCCACTGCATGGTGTTGCTCATCGCGTTGGAAAACACGGATCCGGCGGCTGCGGAGGGTTCGTTCATCAGCTACGATTCAACGGGTCAGGGACAGCCAAGTCAATTGATTCCACAACACGTGAATTGGGAATTCAGTTCCCTGGCTTGCCCGGATACTGCGCCTGAAACTCCCTCAACGCCGCGACCATCGAGGGAAAGGCCACTTCATCCATGTCGATGTCCATGAGCGGAACCGGTTCCAGGGAATCTACTTCATCCAAAGCCCGGGCATCATCAAATGAATCAACCCGCGCCCAGTAGAAGAGATCCAACAACAGATATTCCACGTCCTCGTAAAGGTAACGGTTCGGCTGCGAAGTTGCGTAGGTGAGATGGGGAATCTCCAGTCCCGTCTCCTCGCGAATCTCACGCTGCAATCCTTCCTCGGCGGTTTCGCCCGGATCCAGAAAGCCACCCGGGAGCCCGAGCTTGCCCTTGGAAGGGTTCATCGCCCGCCGAAGCATCAGCAACTCATCCGCGGGATTCAGCAGCAACCCCACCGTGCCGCAGACGGGATTGATGAAGAGATGCTTGGAACACGCGCCGCACTTGAAGGCGGTGGGATGAAGTCGATGGATGTCAGGACTGCCGCAGTGGTAGCAGCAGCTGAATGTGGGGGTCCAATCCATGACGGATCCGTCAACCTACCAGTTGGCGCGGAACATCCACTGCACGAACGGTGCCCCCCGAGTGGAAAGCTGCAGGTCTCCATCGCCGTAGACGAACTGCCGTTTGAGCGACCAGCCACCCGAGACCGCGAAGAAGCTGTCCTCTTGCCAGGACCACTCCAGCCCGGCCTTGATCCGTATGTCCCGATACGTCAGCGTGGAATCATTCAGGGCCGGACGCCCCACCGAATTGCCCAGGTATTTGCTCACCCGATAACCGCCGCCGAGCCATTCGATGCCGACGTGAATCTTCCAGTCGTCATTGATTTCATACTCGATCCGGGGATTCGGCAACCGAAAGTCCAGCACCCAGTCGTACCAGAAATACCAGCGGACACCGATGTCCGGAATGATCGGAATCTCGTTCATCCAATCCAGCTGGAGGCCCACGATCGTCAGCAGTTCCTGGCTGTGTTCCGTGAACAGGCGTACCCCGACAGGAACATTCACATCGCTGAGGCCGACATCGTAGTTGTCAGAATAGAGCCCCGGCTTCGCATGCAATGCCAAGGTGGAAAACTCCGCCAGTTCCACGGTGGCGACGATCGGAACGGTGGCCTCCTGAAGCACGCCGGGCAAGGGCGGTTGATCCGCGTATTTCAGCTCACGGCGCTTCCATCCCATGCCTGCCGCCCATTGCCAACGCGCCGTCTCGTAGACCGGGGTAAGAAAGGAGAAATCCATCGTCAGTGACTTGGTGGCGCGGTAGTTGACGTTGCCGGCACGCAGCTGCGAGGTATAGACGCTGTCCACCATCATGTTCACGGAACTAAGATGTTCGCGTCGCAGCGGAGCTGCCATCTCCTGCGCCGTCGCGCCGCCGCCGGAGAGAACCACCAGGGCCAACACCGTCTTCAAAAAACCGCGTGCAGTTGTCATAGGGTAATCGGAGCATAGTTCAAGCCTCCGCGGAAGTTAAGCAATAGTTCTGTCTCCACATTCTGGGATCTTCAACCATCCCGGACTCCGCCCTTGCTTTCCACCCGCCCCTCGCACAGTTTCTCGCCCGCATGAAAAACGGACCCAAGATCGGTATCATCGGGGGCAGCGGCCTCTATTCCATTGAAGGATTCACCGGCAAGAAATGGGTGGCGGTGAAGACGCCGTTCGGCAAACCGTCCGACGAATTCCTGACCGGCAAGCTGGGAGGCCGTGACGTCGTGTTTCTTCCCCGCCACGGACGCGGACATCGGATTCTCCCCAATGATCTCAATCACCGCGCCAACATCTGGGCCATGAAAAAACTCGGCGTCCGCTGGATCATCAGTGTCAGCGCCGTCGGATCTCTGCAGGCAAAATACAAGCCGACCAACATCGTCCTGCCCGACCAGTTCTTCGATCGCACCAAGAAGTCACTTGAGCACACGTTCTTTGGCCGTGGCATCGTGGGGCACGTTGCCTTTGCCGATCCCATCTGTGAGGAACTGCGCACGCTCGTATTGAAAGCCTCACGCGCCTGCAGGGCAAAGGTCCACAACGGCGGCACCTACGTGAACATGGAAGGGCCCGCCTTCAGCACGCGAGCGGAATCCCTGACCAATCGCAAAGCCGGCTACGACGTCATCGGCATGACCAACCTCGGCGAGGCCAAATGTTCCCGCGAAGCAGAGATCGCCTATACAACGATGGCCATGATCACCGACTACGATTGTTGGAAGACCGACGAGGAACACGTGACCGTTGAGATGGTGATCGACTGCCTCCGACGCAATGCCGAGATGGCCAAGAAGATCATCACCAAAGTGATCCCAACCATCCCGGAAGAACCCAACTTCCCGTGTCACGACGCGTTAAAGGACGCGATCATGACCGAACGCAAAGCCTGGCCCAAGAAGACCATCAAGGAACTCAAGCCCATCATCGGGAAATATCTTTGAGAATCAGGAACTTCTGCGGAGTTCCGCTGTGGGCTCGCGGGCACACTTCAGAGCCCCGCAAGGGCGACACTCACCCACCAACCACACTTCGAAACGCAGACTCCAGATCCGCATTCTCAAAGACGAACCCTTCGCGCTCCAACACCATTGGTTTCACCCGCGCACTCGCCAACAACGCCGCATCTGCCATCTCGCCCATGATGATCCGGGCCGCGAAACCCGGCAGCGGAATGATGGTTGGACGCCGCAACACTTTCCCCAACGCCTTGGTGAATTCCCGATTCGTCGGTGCGTTCGGCGCGGTCAGATTCACCGCCCCCGACACCTCATTCTCCAGGCAGAATTCCATCGCCCTCACCGCATCCGTCAGACTGATCCAACTCCAATACTGACGCCCATTGCCGACCTTGCCTCCCAGGCCGCAGCGAAAGGGGAGCAACATCTTCTGCAACGCGCCCCCACCCCGACCGATCACGATTCCCAACCGGGCATTGACCACCCTGATGCCCGCCGTCACAGCCGGTTCGCATGCCTGTTCCCACTCCTGACCGACCACCGCCATGAACCCGCTGCCGGGCGCAGACGATTCATCCAGTTCTTCATCACCACGATTGCCATAAAATCCGACGGCTGACGCGCAGATAAAGACCTTCGGACGCAGCTTCAATTGGGACAGCGTCATCGCCAACAGCCGCGTGCTCGACAACCGACTGCTGCGAATGAGTCGCTTACGTTTCTTCGTCCAGCGACCGGCGGCGATGTTTTCACCGCCCAGATGAATCACCGCATCGAACCCTTCGCAGTCCGCCGTATTGAGCAGTCCCTTGTCCGGTTCCCATCCAATCTGTTTTGGACCACCGGTACTGCCGCGCACCAGGCGCCAGACGTCATGTCCGACACCGGTCAGATGATCGACGAGGGCATTGCCGACAAAACCGCGTGAACCGGAGATGAGTATCTTCACATGATCAGCCTTTGGGCAGACGGTTCAACGTGTACCAGAAGGTGTTGTTCGCAAGTTTCTTCCCGTCACCGCTGCGCACATCCAACGAACGCACCATGGTCACATAGCCGGTCTTCCATCCCTTCACTTTCAGACGAACCTTCAGGTTGTCCGTGGAAACATTCGCACCGACGACATCGATCGCAGTGGCACTGTCCTTCTTTCCGTCATGGTCGTATTCCGGGGAACCGTATTTCTGATGATAATTCAGACGATACTGCAGCACATCGTAGGACGCGGCATCACCCGCGGTTTCCGGATCGACCGGCTGCGTGAAGGTCAGTTCGAATCCGTCCGGTTTCACGTTCACGGTCTTCACCTCGAACGGCACCTTGCCGGTGAAGCTTACCCGTTCGATCGCCGCCTCCTTCGGCGCGATGGATGCCCACGTGCGCTGGCAGCCACCGACGTAGAGACGACCGTCAGGACCGTAAGCCATGCGGTTCACACCCGATGAAAAGCGCTTGAGGAACGGCCACACCGCGCCTTGGTATTCGCCATCCACCTTCTCCAGCATCACGCGCGTCACGATCGCATTCTGAAAATCGCCCACCATCAACTGCCCCTTGAACGGACCAAACTTGTCATCTGTGATCTCGACAATATCCGTGGTGGAACGCGCCAGCTTGTAGGGGAACCAGACTGCCGGCGGCGTCAAGTCTCGCGGTTTGCCATATAGTTCCTTCTTCGCCGGCCAACCACTCGGATGGCCGTGAAACTTGCCTTTCGCCACATGATCGAGCCGGCATGCGCCAATCCAACTTCCCTGGTTGTCTGAGACAAAAATGTCGCGATCCGGTCCGAATACCCCGATCCCATTCGGCTCCCGAAAGCCGTCGCAGATTGGCGTCAGCTTCCTTCCATCAGCGGCGACACTGAAAGCCCACCCGGTATACTTCGCATCCCAGCGCCCGCTGTGCCCCGCATTCGCGAGAACAAAGTCCCCGTTCCGATCGATCACGGGTCCATAGGAGAACGCATTGTAGTGCCCCGTGTAGGTCCAATCCGCCCGAACCCGTTCAATGCGATCCGCAATCCCGTCCTTGTCACGGTCGATAACCCGCGCGAGTTCGTTCTTCATTCCGACATGCATCACCCCGTCCTTCACCGCAATCCCCATCGGCTCGCACAGCCCGGACGCAAATCGAGTGTAAGTCACCTTCCCCAGATCCCCCGTCGGATTGTGAACCAGATAGATGTCTCCAATCCATGTCGCCACCGCCAGATCTCCATTCGGCATGAACGCCATCCCCGTCACCAGCATCTCCAACTCCTTCGGGATCCGGAATGACTCCGAGCGATAGGAAGGGTTCGAAGCCATGCTGAAGGCTGGAATACTGGCGGCCTTCAATCGAGTCGATGAACGGGGTTCCGCACTCGGCACGCTCGCATCCCAGATGTTCAATGGATCAAACGTGTTTATCGCGATTACCGCTTTTGTGGTTCGCGCAGGCACCTTTAACCATGCTGTCGCCAATCGCCCTGCCCTTTCGATGCGCTGATTACCCTTCTCGGCACCAACCTCAGAATAGATTTCCTCATCGTATCGTGCCTCACCACTTGTTAGTTCGAATTCGCCGAACCCTTCGGGCGTGGCAATCACTTCCATTCCACCGATTCTGACGCCCAGTTCTCTTCGTTCGAAATGCTGACCGCTAGCGAACTGACTATATGCCGCGAACCAAAGATCCACAGTCGAAGGGGCAACGACAATTTCACGACGAACCATCATCTTCGCACGATGGGTTCCCAATGTGGCAGTGGGAGATTCTGCCACTCTAACGTTCTCCCCATTCGCCAAGAGTAGGTCATATTCGAACGACACCCTTCCACTCTCTGTGTTAATCGCTCGGTAGACCACGCGTGCGGGCTCAGAATCGACTTGGGGCTTTTTCTCGGTCCAAGGCGATCTGGGCGGCATTGTCCACAGAACATGTGAGTCATTCGTGGAAACGAAAGGCCGCTTGGCCATGCTGTATTGCGGCCCCAACAAGTGCAGTCCCTTGCCCGCCCAGACTGTGTGCGTGCGACAATGCTCCGTATCGAATGCCAGATGAAGATTCGGCAGTAGTGACACCGCGATGCTGCGGCTGCTCTGCGGCATGGGCGCCATGCGAAAGGGAATGTCCGGGGTGTCAAACCGCGGTTTGACCACCGGTTTTTTCTTCTTAGGTGCCGCGGAAATGGAACACGCCATCAACAACGCGCAGCACACCAATACAAATCGCTTGCGGAACATGGGCGCAAAAAATAAGGCCAGCCCCGAAGGACTGGCCAGTCATTTAAATGTTCTGAAGCCTGCTCTCTGCCCGTAGCGGAATTTGCAAAAAAATCCGATCAGGCGGCGGCGAAGGCTCGGAAGATTATGCATCTTCCGCCACGTCCACTACTCCTCGATCGGAGCGAGCTTCTTCTCAACGCGTTCTTTCGCAAGATGGACGTATTTCGGCAGACCGCCCTCTTCAGCGATGTGCAGTTCGCCCTCGATCAACGGATGCGCATAGTCGATGAACATCTGGTTCGGCAACCAGCCGTCCTCGGAAATCCATTCCCGCGGAATGCAATGTTCCACATTGGCGATTTCGCTGAGCGGATGCAGACCGGTGTCCCACTGGTAGGGACTGTCGTTCTTGCGGACGAGAGTGACCATGTAACCACTCTTGCCTTCCATGGCCGCTCGAACCGCAGCCTGACCACAGGTCGTGGCTTCAATGACATCCTGTTCGGAAGCGTGGTGAGCCGCGGCGCGCTGAGCGTAACCGAGTTTCACCGTGCGGGTCTTGAGACCGACTTCCTTTTCAACCAGTTCCTTCAGCGTCTCGGCGGCACCGGAAAGCACGGCGTGACCAAACGCGTCCTTCTTGGTTTTGTCCGCACCGATTTCTTCACCGTTCTCGTCCTTCAAGCCTTCGCCCACGACGACGACGCAGAACTGATGTTCCTCGATCTCCTTCTTCACCTGGGCGATGAACGCCTCGGATTTGAAAGCCACTTCGGGTAGCAGAATGATATGCGGCGCATCGAGCTGCTCGCGCTTGGCAAGCACAGTGCCGGCAGCAATCCAACCGGCAGCACGCCCCATCACCTCGATGATGCAGCAGGAACCGGCATCGGTGGCCATGCTGCTCACGTCCAGGGCGATCTCCATGACGGTGGTCGCATTGTACTTGATTACGGAACCGTAACCCGGGGTGTGGTCGGTGAATGGCAGATCGTTGTCGATGGTCTTCGGCACGCCAATCACGCGCATGTCCCAGCCACGCTTCTGCGCTTCCTCGTGGATCTTGTTGGACGTGTCCTGCGAGTCGTTGCCGCCCGCGTAGAAGAAGTAACGGATGTTGTGCGCCTGGAAGACCTCGAAGAGACGATCCATGTCCTTCGCCGCCGCTTCCGCGTTGTTCTTGAAATCAATCTTGTAGCGGCAGGTGCCGAGCGCGGCGGCGGGAGTATGTTTCAGTCCCTCGATGGCGGACTGCTGTTCCTCCTGAAGGTCGATGAGATCCTCGCGGAGAATTCCGTAGATTCCGTTCATGCCACCGTAGATCTCGTCGATCACGTTCATGTGACGTCCCGCCTCAAGGATGACACCGGCAACACTGGCATTGATCACAGCCGTCGGTCCGCCGGACTGTGCCACCAAAAGATTTCCAACTAGTTCAGCCATAAAATTCCAATCGTTAGGCGGGGGATGTCGGTCAAATTCCGGCATCTGCCCCGCCAAAAGGGCCGACACCATGCCAATGCCCCATGGGGCTGTCAAAGGCGAAGTGGACGGTTTTTCAGAAACCTGAAACGCGGTGTTGGACCGGCCAAATCCGGGCATCTGAAACTCGTTCATCCAAGGAGAAGGCAGGTCTTGAAGGTCCGCTGGACAAACGAAGTCAAAGACCGATACTTCTCACACGGCAATGAATGACCTCCCGGCATCGTTTCAGTGCACCCGGCGGCAAATGACGCGTTCGTTGTTTGCCGGTTCACTGGTGATGCCGGGCGTCATCTCCCAGCTTCTCGCCAAAGACGGCACCACGGCGGTGACACCGGGTTCACAGGCATCCCGCCCAACCCACTTTCCCGGCAAAGCCAAGCGGGTGATCTTTCTCTACATGACCGGTGGCGTCTCACACATCGAGTCGTTCGATCACAAGCCCGAGTTCATTCGCCGCGGAAAATCTCACTTACTGCCATCTGGAGAACTGGCTCCGCCCACCTGGGGCTTTGCGCCGGGCGGTCAGTCCGGCACGCAGGTGAATGACATCTTCCCCCATCTCCGTGAGTGCGCGGACGATCTGTGTGTCATCAAGTCGATGACCACGGACGAGAACGATCACTTCGAGGCGACACTCGGCCTGCACACCGGTTCCTATACCATCAAGCAACCAAGCATGGGCTCGTGGGTAAGCTACGGCTTGGGAACAGAGAATCAGGAACTGCCGTCTTTCGTCGTGCTGGCCAAGAAGCAGGCGTATGGCGGCGCATCATTGTGGAGCTCTGATTTCCTCCCCGGTTCACACGGCGGCACGCGGATCAAGCCCGGCAACGAACCCGTGCGCTACCTGAGACGCCGGCTGGATTCGGCTGACGAGCAGAAACAGGAATTCGACTTTCTCCAGGAATTCAATCGCCTGCACCTCAAAGGCCGGGAAGCGAACAATGCGTTGTCCGCACGCATCAAGAGTTTTGAAACCGCCTTCGGCATGCAGAATCGCATGCCCGAAATCCTCGACGTGAATGCCGAATCGGATGCCACGCTTGATCTTTACGGGTTGAAGCGCGGCGATCGCGACGGCTTCGGATGGAAGTGTCTGGTCGCCCGTCGGCTCGCCGAATACGGAGTGCCATTCATCGAACTGGTCGACGACGGCAACTGGGATTCCCACAGCCGCATCACCGATCATGAGAAACTGGCCCGTCGCGTCGACAAACCCATCGCCGGTCTGCTGCGCGATCTCAAACAACGCGGCATGCTCGACGACACACTCGTCGTGTGGACCACGGAATTTGGGCGCACGCCTCGCGGAACCGGCAAGGGACGTTCACACCATCGCTATGCGTTTTCCTCCTGGCTGGCCGGCGGCGGCGTGAAAGGCGGGATGACCTACGGCGAGACCGATGAATTCGGCGAAAACATCATCCGCGATCCCGTCCACATCCACGATCTTCACGCCACCATGCTGCACCTGCTCGGCTTCGATCACGAGCAGCTCACCTTCCGCCATGCCGGTCGCGATTTTCGCCTCACCGACATCCACGGCAAGGTCGTGAAGCCGATTCTGGCATAACCCTCCTGTGCCCGTAGCAACGTCCTTCGGGCGTTCGAACCGCAGCCCCCCCACCATTCAGCGTCCAAAGAACGTTGATACAAGAAACCGAGTGCGCGGTTGAAATCCCAGGACTTTGTCGAAAGACTTCCGTCACGCCATGAAGTCCAATTGCTTCCTGATTACATTCTGCATCGTATTGCTCGGCAACAACTCGACTGCCGCCGCCCCGTTGACCCTGGATCTGTGGCCGGGAATTCCTCCCGGAGACGAGGGATTGAAACTGGATCCGGAACACGATCGGTTCAAGGAAGGTGACAAACTGATCGCCGGCCGAAAGATCATCAAGCTCGCCAATGTTTCCACCCCACAGATCACCATCCACCGACCGCCGCAGGATAGAGACAACGGCGCCGCGGTCATCATCTGCCCCGGCGGCGGCTACCACATCCTGGCCTACGATCTCGAAGGAACAGAAGTCGCTGAGTGGCTCAATGGAATCGGGGTGACAGGAATCGTCCTGAAATACCGCGTGCCTGCCCGCAGCAAGGAGAAACGTTGGCTGGCGGCGGTGCAGGACGCGCAACGAGCGGTCAGCATGGCGCGCGCAAACGCCAAAGCGTGGGGAATCGATCCGCAACGAATCGGCATGCTCGGTTTCTCGGCCGGCGGACACATGACCGGGCAGGCAGGCCTGCTCCATTCCCAACGGCAGTATTCGACCGTGGACGAGATCGACAAGGTCTCTTGCCGTCCGGATTTCGCGGTGTTGATCTATCCCGGCGGCTTCGTGGAACGAGGAAAGCATGAACTGAACGACGACATCCATGTTCCTGCAGATACGCCACCCTTCTTCTTCGCCCATGCCTTCAATGATCGCGTCTCCGTGCTGAGCAGCCTGCTATTGGCGAGCGAACTGAAGAAAGCCGGAGGTTCCGCCGAGTTGCACGTCTATCCCCATGGTGGACACGGCTATGGCTTGCGGCGGACTCATCACAATGTGACCACCTGGCCTGATCGCTGCGCCGAATGGATGCGTTCATTGGGATTGTTGGAAACCGGCCGCTGGGCGCAACGATTCACCCAGGCATGGCAGGCGACTGAGCCGTTGCCGGCCCTGTCCAAGCTCACCAAGAAGGCGAACCTGAATCTGGCCTATCAAGTCCAGAAGACATGGGTGAACAACACCTTGGACGAACAAGGAATCGGCGGTGTCAAAGGCGGCGTGGTCACCGCCGGTGGACAGAAGTTGTTCGGAATTAGTGAACCGGTCGGAGCGGTGTTGCGGGCCTCCGGACGTTTTGAAGCGAAGGACCAACCGGTGATGAAACTGGCAGATTGGCCGGGGCTGAAGATTGAGACGGAGATCGGCTTCATAATCGACAAGACCATCGAACGAGAACTGCGAAGTGTGGATGACTTCAAGAAGCACGTGCGGGCGATTATTCCGGCAGTGGAATTGCCGGCCGGAAAATGGACTCCAAACGGAGGCCCCACCGCCGTCGACCTGGCGGCCGTCAACGTGACCTCAGCGGCTTACATTGTCGGCGACCCTGTGGATCCGAAATCGCTTGATCCGAAGGATGTCACGATCTCCCTGCGCCGGGGGAACGAGTTGTTGCATGAGGCCAAAGGTGAGGACTGTTGGATCGGTCCATGGAAAACGGGATTCTGGCTCACCCGATTCGCCCTCCGGCAGGGCATCGTACTGCAACCCGGGCAGGTGATCATTTGCGGGGCGCTCGGTAAGATTCACCCCGGCTCAAGCGGACAATACATTGCCGACTACGGCCAATTGGGCACCATCCGATTCACACTCCAATAAAGGGACACCATGAAAAAACTGATCCATTCCCTTTTCATCTGTCTCGCGACGACCGCGAACTCCCTCGCGGCCGATGGCTTCTTTCTGACCGTCGGTGGCATCAACACCGAACGAGACGGCAAGAAGATCGAGGCCGAGTTTGGAACGGTATACACATCGACCGATGGCGAGAACTGGACAGAGCGGTTCAAGGGCGGTCCGGTGAAGGACGGATTCAATCACTCGAACAACAACATGCTACGTTGCCTGACCTACGGAAAGGGACGCTTCGTGGCGATCGGCAATGCCAAGGCGGTGGTGACTTCCACCGACGGCAATGAATGGGAAGTAGTGAAGACTCCGGGGAACGCATTCAGCATCGAGTTCGGCAACGACATCTTCCTCGCGCCCAACGCCTACAGTTTCATGATCTCGAAAGATGGAAGGACATGGGAACGTTCCAAGCTGAAGCCCGACTTCAAGGTCTGGGGAGCGGACGGCGCGGGACACATTCGGAAGATCGTTTTTGGCAACGGCGTCTTTGTCTGCGTCGGCGAACAGCGCATCGGCGTCACCAAGGACGGTCAGTCATGGCTGCATCACGGGATCATTCCGAAGGACCAACGCCCCGGTCGGGGCAATCTGATGCTGTTCGGCAACGGCCGCTTCGTCTGGCTGAGTGAAAAACAGGGCGTCCGCACGAGCACGGACGGCATCACGTGGGAATCGGCGGATCTGCCAGGCGTTTCGGACAAGGCCAAGTTCGGTCAGGGCGGCGTGTTCGACGGCGAACAATTCCTCGTTTCCGGATCCGTGTGGAACGACAAGAACAAGATCATCCATCGTTCCCGGGACGGCGTGACATGGACGAAATTTCTGGAGAACGGAAACAACACCACCTTCCACACCGCCGGCAACGGTTTGCTGCTGCAGAACAACGGTTGGAACAAGTCCTTCGTGATCTCAGATGACGAAGGAAAAACCTGGAAGAAGGTGAACGCCGGCGTTGCCGCCCGTAAAGTCTACTTCTTCAACGGCAAACGCATCATCGGCCAAAGCGGCGGGTAAAGACATGTAGCGGAACTCGCGAAGAGTTCCGAAGCGCCGGAGATCGGAAGATTTCGCATCTTCCGCTACGGGCGATCGGGCGAGCTACCCATTCTTGAGATTGTCCCACTCAGCGGCGGTGCCCTTGGATTTCTGATACTCCATCAAGATCAGCCAACGGCCATCCTTCTTTGTGAGCAGGGCTTCGAAGTGGATGTGCTCCGCCGACTTCTCGCCTTCGGCATTGGTGGATTTGTAGAGGAACATCCCGGTTTCGTGAGCGGTCGTGGCATCGCCCCAGCGCTGGCTGAATCGGAATTCAACGCTGGCCTTCATCTTGCCGGCCTTGGTGTCGGCGAAGCCCTGCTTCCAACGGGCCAATGCCTGGGACAAGGGATAGCTTTGCTTCTTGTTGCCGGAAACCAGAATGCCTTCCGGATGACAGGTGGCCTTGTAGACCTCGAAGTCGCCGGCGTTCACTGCGCGGGAGACTCTGGCCCAATAGGCATCAAGTTCGGCAATGCGCGTGGAGTCGGCGGCAAGGGATCCAAGCGCGGTCGCCAGAAAGACGAAAACTGTGGTCATTCGGAAATGGTTCATAAGAATCTGCTCACTCACGCTCGCTGCTACATTCAGAGGCCGAAGGCTTTGCGGAGCATTTTGATGCTTTTGGGAACGCCGGTTGAAGCGGGATCCTTGCCTTCGAACTCGAGCGAGACGTAGCCACGATAGTTGACGTTGGCGAGAATCTTGGCGATGCGGTTGTAGTCCAGATCCAGCGTATACCATTCACCACCGCCGTAGTAGGTCTTGGCCTGCACGCACATGGCTTGGGGAGCGACTTTCTTGAGTTTGGAATACGGATTCTCCAGGAGATTCCCGGTATCCATCATCACCCCCAACCACGGTGAGTCGATGGCATTGGCGATGCGCAACAGACCTGCAGGCGTGCGGGTGAGGCCCCAGTGATTCTCCAAGGCGAGCACCACTCCCTTGCGGGCGGCGGCCGGCAAACACTTCTCGATCGAATCGACGTACCAATTGAAACCATCGTCCTCGGTGTCCCCCTTCAACACCGGTTCCTGCCCGCGCGCGGCCATGAGATCATTGAACGACCGGATCGTATGCCAACGCCCCGAGTTGAGGCGGATGCACGGAATGGCCATCTCATGGGCCAAGTCGATGCACTTTATCGTGTGATCGATCTGTCGCTGACGATACCCCGGACTCGAATCCACGAAGTCCTGATGAATGGAAAGGCAGATCAAATCCACGCCGTTTATGACCGCCGTGCGCTTGAGCTACTGGAGATACGGAATCTCTTCGCTGTCCATCTGCCGATGAAGGATGTCGACGCCAGAAACGTTGAGGGCCGAGGCGTTCTCAATGACCTTTTCAATCGGCACCTTCGGATTGCCGAAGTGCCAGTAGGAATGGCTGGAGATGCCCAGCTTGACCTTGGGCGTGGCAGCCGGAGCGGCGGTGATCGCGGCGAGCGAGATGGCGGCTCCGACAGCGGCGGTGTTCAGGAAGGCGCGGCGATTCATGAGTATTTGGAGGGACCTGTTTCTAACCCCGTGGACCGCCCAAGGCCAGCGCGGGATTTTCGTTGGCAGCGCAGACAATTTCCACAACGCTCCCAGCCGCGTTATGGATACGATTGTTCTCTGGGTTTACATCGCAATGCTCGTCGCCGGCGGTCTGATGGGTTTCATCAAGGCCGGCAGCAAGGCATCCCTCATCGCTTCAGTCGGTTTCGCCATCCCGCTGACACTGACAGCTCTGGCCATCATCCCAGCCGTGGTCGCAGACATCTGCCTCGGCGTTCTGTTGATCTTTTTTGGGAAGAAATTCGCCACCGGCAAAAAGTTCATGCCCGCCGGTCTGATGTCCATTCTCAGCGTCGTCGCCCTGGTGCTGCGATTTGCGCTGTAGCCGATCTCCAGCGAAACGAAGATTCCCCAGGTCGGCCCAAATCAGTCCTACCTCTCGCCACACGTCGCCAGCTTCAACAGGCCCGCGATTCCAAGTGATCAGCCCGATCCGTTCATGAACGCCCCGCATAGGCTACGTCGATTGAACGTAAAGTTCCCCACTCTGAGGAGTTGTTATAAAATGTTACAAAATCGTGGCAGCAATTCTCTCAACCCCCAAAAAAACCTTTTTTTGAACCATTTCCAAAATCAACAGAACCTCATACTGTAACATTTCTGTAACATAAATCTTCAATCGCCCCACCAGATAGGCACTAAGAAAAATCATAACTCACTCAATATAAATCATTTACAACCAATTCCAACTCCAGTATCCCCAACAAAAACTCTCATTGAGAAATGTTACAATCCTGTTACTGTATTTATCCCGTCAGTGCACGAAACATGAAGACAGTAACACTCAACCACAGTTCCAAGTCCGATCACACCACGCCCCCTCATCACTTCGTGCACGTGCCGCCGGAGATGGGCCACCATGCGCCGGATCTGCCCGGTTACCTGCCGCACGCCAAGGACGTCGATCACCTCTCTGGAATGGAACACTGGCTGGTCGGAATCATTTTCGCGACGACCATCGGAATTCAGTTCTGGAAGATGACCAGCTGATTGCCCGACAAATCGATTTCATGCCAAGCCCGTCGTCTTCGGACAACGGGCTTTTTC
>JAYPXF010000110.1:14389-18029 GCA_038154405.1 Verrucomicrobiales bacterium
CAAAAAGAAGGAGAGGAATCACCCTCTCCTTCTCGTTTCATTTTGAGTTTGCGGATCCGACCCGGCACACGATTTCGGCCCGGATCCGCTTCCCGATCACTCGACCGGAAAGTGGAAAAGGGAGCGAGGCCGGAAATTGACCTCGCTCCCCGTGATTCTCATCAGGGCTGGGCGGCGGGCACAGCGCGGAAGAAGCGGCTGCGGGCCGTGTTGCCGTCGTGATCGGTATCGAGCATGTATTTCACATTGCCGATCATGAACTCCTGCTTGTTGGTCACCGAACCAAACGAGCCTTGAGCATTCAAGGCTTCACGGGACTCAAACCGAAGCCCGGCGGAAGGACCTTCGACCTTCACACCACCGAAGAACACGATACTCACACGCACCACCGGGATGTCAGCGCTGGTGACACTGCCCGAGGCATTAGTCACGCGAACGCTGTAGTTGCCGGGGTGGGCGTTGGCCAGGTTCAGGTTGGCGCTGGTCGCACCATTGATGTCCACACCGTTCAGGCGCCACTGGTAGCTGGTTCCTCCGGAGACTGCATTCTGCGGCAGCACGATGACCAGATTCCCACCAGCATCCAGAACAGCGGCGGGAATGGCGGCTGCAATTGCAGCGTTGTCCACGGTCGGGTTTCCACCCGCCTGCGCCGGCGGGTTCAGACGCGAGCGGGCTCCGGATCCGGTGAAGACCTTGAAGCTCCCCAGGGCCGTCCAATCGGCTGCCCAGTTGTGATCGCCAATGGCTCCAATGTGGGGAGCGAAACTGTAGAATCCGTCCACCGGGGGCACCGCAAAGTTGGCAGCACTGAGGGCCGGACTGCTGAGCGCCGGACGCAGGTCGAGACGTCCGTTGGCTCCGTTGTCGATCGGTCCCAATTGCGGATCCACGACCAGATTAGAGAGCGATGTGTCCGTGAACAGCACATCGCCGGCGGGAAGATCACCATCCTGCAGGGTTGCGATACCCGGATCCCAGATGTTGTTGCGCACAATGACATCATTCGCAACCAACGCCCCCGCATTGTCCGGCTGCCAGTCGATGCGGGTGCTGAAACCGGTGAAGATGGAGTTACGAATACGCGGACGCGCCTGGTCACTGAACTGGAAGGCTTCCTCGCTGGACACACCGACGAAGGTCGCATTGTAAACCTCCCACTGACCGAGCGGGGTGTTGTTGTTGCCCGGCTCCAAATCACCGTCGATTTCACCGCCGTGATCGGCCCCGGCCGTGCCCTGCAGCACGATCCAAAACTGGTTCTTGCCACGATAGCCCTGGTCAATGTCGAAGGAGTCGTCCTGACAGTAGGCCGCGACCAGATACTTCGAGTTCACCGTGCCACCCCACCATTCGAAGCCGTCATCGGAGGAGCCGAGCACTTCGATGTGATGCAACACCGTACCGCGTCCAACGCCACCGAGCGTAAGACCGTTCAACTCGGAATCTTCAGCGAAGCTCGTGCCCGGATAGCGGATCTGCACGAAGCTGATCTCACCGGAATTGTCGTCGTCATCGCCGCCACCGAAGCGGTGCAGGAACTGCGCGGCTCCAGTGGATCCAGCCACGGCGGAGGCCTGGACGTCCTGCAATCCTTCGAACACATCGTACTTGGGATTGGAGGTGTTGCCCGTGTTGTTCTTGGCGCTGTTCAGGGAAGCGTTACCCAACACCACGACACCACCCCAGAGAGAGGATGCCAACAGCCCCAGATCAGATTCACCGACGTTCACCGTGGCGCCGACCGTTCCATCCAGCTCGGAAGTGAAGATGATCGGATTGTGCGGCGTGCCCTTTGCGTTGATCTTGCCACCCTGGGTGACGAACAGCGCGGAAGCGGCCGTGCTGGTTCCGATCTTGCCCTTGATAACCGTGCCAGGCTCTATGTTGAGCACTTCGCCGTCCTCGACGTAGACGAAGTTGTTCAACACGTAAGTGTTGGTGCGATACCAGTTCACCGTGCCAGCGATGCTGGCGTTGTTGACCTGCACGATCTGACCACCCTTGCCGTTCTGCTTGATCACGCCAAGTTGCGCGAGCGAGGTCCAGCGGGTGATCCACAGGTCGTCTTGGGAAAACGCACCGATGTAGGGCGCCGGGGTGTAGAAAGGATCGCTCGTCGGAGCGACATTGGCCGCGCTCAGAGCCGGGCTGCCGGCCAACGGGCGCGGATCCAACAAACCATTTTGGCCGTTGTCCGTGCCACGGAGCTGGGCGCTCACAACGAGGTTCGTGAACGTGGCGTCCGTGAAGAGCACGTCACCGGCCGGCAGGTCGCCGTCCTGCAGCGTGGCGATACCCGGATCCCAGATGTTGTTCTTCACGATGACGTCACCGGCGGACAATGCCCCGGCATTGTCCGGCTGCCAGTCGATGCGCGTGCTGAAACCGGTAAACACGGAGTTGTGGATGCGTGGACGAGCCTGGTCACTGAACTGGAACGCTTCCTCACCCGATACACCGATGAAGGTGGCGTTGTAGACCTCCCACTGGCCAAGCGGGGTGTTGTTGTTGCCCGGTTCAAGATCGCCGTCGATCTCACCGCCGTGATCGGCACCGGCCGTTCCCTGCAACACCAGCCAGAACTGATTCTTGCCGCGATAACCCTGGTCGATGTCGAAAGAGTCATCCTGACAGTAAGCCGCCACGAGATACTTCGAGTTGACCGTGCCGCCCCACCATTCGAAGCCGTCGTCCGAAGAACCGAGCACTTCGACATACTCCAGGACCGTGTTGCGTCCCACACCACCAAGCGTCAGACCATTCAACTCGGAATCTTCCGCGAAGCTGGTGCCCGGATAACGGATCTGCACGTAGCGGATCACACCGGAGGAGTCGTCATCGTCGGCACCACCGAACCGATGCAAGCGCTGTGTGGTTCCGGTCGAGCCCGCGACCGACGAGGCCTGCACGTCCTGCAGTCCTTCAAACACATCGTATTTCGGATTGGACGTGTTGCCGGTGTTGTTCTTGGCGCTGTTCAGTGACGCCTTGCCCAGCACCACCACACCGCCCCACAACGATGAAGCGAGCACTCCCAGATTGGATTCACCGGCATTCGCGGTCTCACCGACCGTGCCGTCCAACTCGGAAGTGAAGACGATGGGATTGTCCGGCGTGCCCTCCGCGAAGATCTTGCCGCCCTGGGTCACAAAAAGGGCGCTGGCAGCCGTGCTCGTTCCGATCTTTCCCTTGATCACCGTGCCGGCTTCGATCCGGAGGATTTCGCCGTCTTCCACGTAGACGAAGTTGTTCAGGACGTAGGTGTTGGTGCGATACCACTGGACCGTGCCGGTGATGCTGCTGTTGTGCACCTGAATCACCGCGGCGTTCAGGGAAACGGCGAGTATCATGGCGGCTCCCGCCAATGCTCTGATGATGGTTCTGTATTTCATTTTCAGTCGATTGATCTGTCTGGTTTTGGAATGGGCTCCTGCCCACGTGCGGAAGACCTTCACCCTGACCCGTGACAGCCATATTTCGCCTATGTTACATCCCTGCAACGAACCCTCCGTCATCGCGAGAGTCACCCTGTCTCGACAGTCAAAGTCCCGGGGAAGCGCCCGAACGAGGCTACGAAGAAGAGGATTGTGAACCGGCGAAAACGTCGAATTGATCGACAAAAGATCAGAAGGAATAG
>JAYPXF010000110.1:18039-20606 GCA_038154405.1 Verrucomicrobiales bacterium
ACCCTGTCTCGACGGTCAAAGTCCTGGGGAAACGCCCGAACGAGGCGACTAGTGGATTGCCAAAAGTGATTGCGGAAATCTGAAAACCTTTGGTTTGGGATGAACTCGTTCGTTGAATTGATGGCGACCTTCCCCCTCACCCTCACCCTCACCCTAACCCTAACCCTAACCCTCTCCCTTGGGGAGAGGGAAAAGCACAGGTAGCGGAAAGCTGACACGGCTGATCTCGGTCTCAACGTCCGCGCGCGGTATATCGCTCCTCTCCCTGAGGGAGAGGACTGAGGCGAGGGGGAAGGAAACGTTCAGCTGACCAGGATTTTCAATCCTACGTAGACCTTCGATCACCAGTATCTCACGTGCTCGTCAGGCCAAGTTCGATATTTCGGCACGTCGGAAAACCAGCGTTTTCTGCAAGGAATTTTGGGAATTGGTCCAATGGGGGAATTGCGAACCGGCGAAAACGTCGAATTGATCGACAAGAGATCAGAAAGAATAGGAGAGCGACATGCCGAAGGTCCGACCTCGGCGATACGATGACGCCACAGGATCCAGACCATTCAGAAATGAACCCTGCTTGGCGACGACCTTGTCGACCTCTTCCTGATCGAACACCTCGTCAACCACCGGGTTCAGCAGGTTTCTGGCGCTGAACTTGAGCTTCCAGTGTTCGCCGAACCGTTTGGAAATCGAGAGATCGAGCGATGGCACGGGTTCAAGATAGGTGTCCGGTCCGCGGGAGTTGACGAGCACGAGACGGCGACCCGCGACGTTGAACGAGACCGTGGTCGACATGTCGAGCAGCTTGCTCTCATGCGTGACATCCGCGTTGATGACGTAGCTCGGCTGATCAAACATAGGACGCGAGTCTTCAACGTTGTCATACGCGCTGGCCTTGCTGTTGAGTTCCAGCGGTGTGCGCTGAATTTCGGACAGCAGAAAGGCATAGTTGAAGCCGACATCAAAGGCCTCCAGTGAATCAGACAAGACCCCGAGATTCCGGCGGACTTCCGTTTCAATACCAAACAACGTGGCGTCCAGACCGTTGCGATACTCGATGTCATCGTCCGAGTTGATGAGCACCTGTTCGATGGGCCCGCTCATCTGCTTGTAGAAGGCACCGAACGCATACACCTGCCCCGGTTCCGGCAGCCATTCCATCCGCAGGTCATAGTTCACCGTGGTGGTGAGCTCGAGATCGGCATTGCCGAAGACCCGCCGGCCGCCCGCCGTTGTCACCAACGGGACCGGCGTGAGCTCACGAAACGAGGGCCGCGCGATCGTCTCCGACCAGTTCAGATGCACCTTCACGTCTTTCGCCGGAGCAATCGTGAGGCCCGCCGCCGGAAGCAGATTCGCCACATCCAGCGACGTGGATCCGGAGGTGGCAGGATCCAGATGATCCCGCGTGGCCATCGTGATCGACGTCGTCTCGTAGCGAACCCCGCCCATTCCCTTCACCCGTGACCAGAAGGGCAACTCCGCCATCGCATATCCGGCCTCAATCACACGCTCACCTTCCGAATCCGCATAGTTTCCGGGAATCGGACGAATGAGGCTGCGGGTCGGATCCGGCGAACCATTCACCAGCGCCACCTGATCGTTCTCATCCAACAACTCAAATCCGCGAATCGTGAAGTCGCGATTGGCGACGCTCTGATAGAGACCGAACTTCAACGCCCCCTCGTCATCCGTCCATTGGGTGAACGGCAGGGTGAGATCGATCTTGTTGTTGAAGTTGCCTTCCTGTGTGTTGCGGAACTGGCGCTGCGGCTTCTGCGGGGAAGACGAAGTGTCCGTCTCATACGGCATCGCAGTGGTGTTGCGGACACCCTCCACCATTCTCAGATCCGGCACATCCTGGCCCGTCAAGGCAATTGAAGTCAGCCACTCAAACTTGATGTCCCGTAGTTCGGGAAACTCGTGATCGCCCTTCAATTGATAGGAACGCAGAAACCGTTCGTTGTACTCAATGGTTTCACCCAACACATCGGGAAACTGATCCGATCGCCCGGTCGCGATCGTCGCGACGTCATCCGTGTTCTGCGTGTGGGCAAAAGTGAATCCCAACTCATGCGTCTCGCTGGGTTCAATGCCGGCCGCAAAGGAAGCCCCCCACGCCACACTGTCCGTACCCAGGGTCTCAGACAACGCCCGTCGCGCCTGGGTGGCGTCACTGCCGGCAAAGCGGTTCCGAATCCTGCCCTCGTAGGCACTGTAGGAATGATCGTAGCTGAAGCCGCCAAAGAAACCGGCTTTCTTGCCGAAGAAGCTCTTCTGATCACCGAAGGAAAGATTGAAATTGTGGTTCAGCGGCGTGTCCTCGTTCTGCGGCGCAAAGCTGGAATCGCCGAACGAGTTGGCCAACGCGTTGTTGCGGTCGAACGCAGCCATGAAGGCCGGCACGGGAATCCCGCGCAGGAACAACTGACCAAACGCGATGTCCGTGTTGATCTGCGTGAAGTTTGGCGCGGTCAACTCCGCCGGCAGACTCCGGGTGCCGTCGTCAAATCCGAGATAGTCGTGACCTCCATTGGCCGATCCCAGGAAATCGTCCTTGAGGTTCGACT
>JAYPXF010000111.1:0-2814 GCA_038154405.1 Verrucomicrobiales bacterium
TGGTTACCCTGTGTCCCTGGGGCAGTGTTTCCACCGTTGCGGGATACGGTCACCGTCGCGTCGTTAAAGTCGACGCCCCGCGTGGCGAAATCAGAGCCTTCCATGATCGGAAACTGACCGACGCCTCCGGGATTTCCCGTTCCACCCGCAGCCGCAGATGCCCGGGTGTGGGTTTCGAAGCGAAAGCTTGCGGTGGTGCCATTCGGTGCGCCGAGATTCACGGTGATGTTCACCGTGTCACCCTCGTGAATAAACACGTTCAAGTTGTGGTTGGTGGGAGCGCCAGCGACGATCGACATGTTCTGAATCACCGGGGGAGAAATCTGCGCGCGGACGCCGATAACGCTGGCAAACATCAATAGCCCCAGCACCAGGCTGGAGCACATGGAGGATGTGTTTCTGGAATACATACGAGAAAGTTTTTGAGTGTGCCGACTCAAGGGGTGGGAAAAGGGAGCGATCTGCTGTTGCATTGCTGGTGGGTTTTCTGGGGATCAACCGAGATTGCCTGACTCGGGAAACGTGCGTGGAACGGGCGTGTGTGCATGGCGGTGCAATCCATCCGGCAGACGCCGGAAAAGCGACGGCTTGGATTGACTTTCCGCGGCCTTTGAAATGCTGGAAAGGCCGGCGGCGATTTCACGCAACCGAGACTGATCTGTACACATGTGCAAGTCCGCACAGCATAGGCAAAAAACAGCCAAAATCACAAGATGCATCTAGGAACAGGAAGCTACAGGATTGACCCTAATCACCCCTCAGCCAAGAGTCGGAGAAGACTGAGCATCAGTTCGTTACCATCCGCCGGAACGAAATCACGGCCAACCCCGTCAGAAGGCCAGAGATCCATTTCCGGGATTCGGATTTCACCCTCCTTGGACCAAGTTTGAGAAGCGGATCGTGATATGCCTTTGGGTCAAAAGTCTCCGTCAGCCGAACGAATCCGAGAAATTGCGCAATCACACCACACCGACAAAACAGCCAAACATTGAAGCACTATAAGGTTATAGTAATCAATCTTGATAGATTGGCAAGTACCCATACTTGACGGACAGGCACAGAATCCCCAGCGCCGTGCTGTAAATCCTCCCCAGATTCTGTTCCTTGCTGTTCCCGCCGGTCCAAGATCCGTCTTCGTCCTGATTGGCGAGCAGGATGGCCTCCATGGTCTGTCGGGCGGTCGAGGCGTATTCTCCGCCCAATTTCTTCATGGCCTGGCAGTAGTAGTATCCCCCATAGAAGAAGTAGCTGTCCTCATAACTGATTTTTTGCTGAAGAAGCCATTTGCCCGCACCTTCCACTTCGGGCAGGCGGTGGGCACCGATGACCTGCAGCGCCAAAAGTCCCGCGGACGTCATGGGAAAATTCGGTGCGCTCCCGGGCTGGTAGCCAAATCCGCTGACCGGCTTGGTCGGACGTCCCAGGTTGTCCCGCGCGGAATAATAACTGCGACGCAGGTAGACTGCGGCACCGTTGATCGCGTTCTGCGGAATGCTGATCCCGGCATTGTTGCCGGAGCGGAGCGCCATCACCTGCCAGACGGACACGGACAGATCGGAATCCGTGGCGGTCGGTTGGTACCTCCAGCCGCCCTGAAATCTCGGATTGTGCTTCTTCACCTGCTGCGCGCGCAGAATCACGTCAAGCGCCGCCATGGAACGATCCCGAATTAGCTTGTCCTGAACGCGATCCTTCCCCATGCCCATGAATTCCGTCAGCGCAAGGGTGACAATCCCGTGTCCATACATCGATGAGGCGTCACGGCTGCCATAATATCCACTCGTGGCGGCATTTCGATCGCCGGGACGGAGTATGATATTCAATCCCCGATCCATTGCCCTCCCCTCGGGAGTGTAGTCAGCCGGCATGTGCCCCACGGACGCAAAAGCCATCAACGCCAAGGCGGTCTTGGCCAGTTCCTGCTGTTTTCCGCGCTCCTTGTCCATGAAATACCCGGTGCGTTCCTGGTTGCGAACGAGAAAGGCGATTCCCTTGTCCACGGCCACGTCCACCTTGTCCTCCTGAAATTCTGGTGCGACCGGTCTCGCAGCAGCCGGCGCCGCGGCGTGAGACCGCATGACACCGAAGACCAACGCGGCCGCAAGGGAGAGCCATGTCCTGCAAGCCCGGCCGGGCGCGCAGGTATGATCCGATTTGGGAAATCCAAGGCTACGCATCATGTGCTTGATCAGCGGCCACCCGCCGAGGCTTTTTCCGCGATCATGCGAAAATAGGCGTTCACCTGCTCGCGGAACTCGCTGGCAACACCTTCGCGCATCGAGTTGCGCAGGTCGCGGGCAACGCGTGGAGGCAGCTTGCCCCAGTCCACATTGAACGCGGTCATGTCCACTTCGACGGCGCCGTTCTCCATCGGATCGTGCTCACCGCCCCCGGTTCCCGGGCCAGCCTGATCAGATGGAACGCCACCGGAACCGGCAACGGAATTGCCGGTCATGCGAAAATTCTCGGCATCGGAATTGCGCTGCATGCGAATTGCACTCGCCTGACTCTCGAACGCCGCTCGCAACGCATCTCGTGCCTGAGGTGAAACCTGCTGGCCATTGCCCTCACGCATGGCGCTCATCGCGCGGGCCAACCATTGTCCCGTTCCGGCACCGTCCGGACTACCTTCTCCTCCATTACGCATGCCACCGGAGCCTGACTGACCTCCACCGCCGGCCATGGCCTGCCCCATGCCGCTGCTGCCCCCACCGGATTGTCCGCTGGTTCCCGCCCCACCGCCTTGCCCTTGGCCGCTTTGTCCTT
Source organism: Verrucomicrobiales bacterium (assembly GCA_038154405.1). GTDB lineage: Bacteria > Verrucomicrobiota > Verrucomicrobiia > Limisphaerales > JAYPXF01. The sequence goes on from JAYPXF010000111.1 coordinate 2,767, forward strand.
GGCCGTTCTGTCCTTGGCCGTTCTGTCCTTGGCCGTTCTGTCCTTGGC
>JAYPXF010000111.1:2914-3019 GCA_038154405.1 Verrucomicrobiales bacterium
TCCTTGGCCGTTCTGTCCTTGGCCGTTCTGTCCTTGGCCGTTCTGTCCTTGGCCGCTCTGTCCTTGGCCGCTCTGTCCTTGGCCACTCTGTCCTTGGCCGCTTTG
>JAYPXF010000111.1:3119-8978 GCA_038154405.1 Verrucomicrobiales bacterium
TCCTTGGCCGCTCTGTCCTTGGCCGCTCTGTCCTTGGCCGCTCTGTCCTTGGCCGCTCTGTCCTTGGCCGTTTTGTCCTTGGCTGCTCTGGTTTGATTGATCGGATTGATTCGCCTGGGCCATCCGCTGCGTAGTTCGTTGCTGCTCTCCGCTCTGACCGGCTGAAGTTTCCTGCGCCTGCATCAATTCCTCGGTCGAGTCGCGGAGTTGCCGCATCGCCTGCTGTGCCTGCTCCACAGCACGGGTCGCATCAGCCAAGTTGTTTTCCGTCTGCAGCTCGCCTTGGGCGTTGTTCAGATCACGTTGAGCCACGCGTTCTGCCTGTTCGGCCGCCTGCTGCATCTGTTGTGCCGCCTGTTCATCGATCGGCGCGGTATCACGGGCGGACTGACGCAACTGTTCCGCTGCAGCCTGCATCTGCTGCCGACTCTCCTCGACCGAGCGGGCGGCCGCCTGCATCGCCTCTTGGGGACTGCTCTGGCCCATCTGCTGAAGCGTATTTGCCATCTGCTCGGCGGCCCGCGCCATGCTCCGTGCCTGCTCTTCCATCTGCCGTGTCGCGGCAGCCTGTTCGCCCGGCTGACTCCGCGACGCGCCGTTCAACTGGTCCGCCGCCGAGTTCAACTGGTTCTGCATGTTAGAGGCCATCTGCGCCATCTGTTGCGGATCGGCCACGCCCTGCGGCGGGATCTGATTGCCCGCCTCACGCATCTGACGCGCCGCCTGACGAAGGTTGTCATTGTCCGGATTGGCGGCTTGCATCTGATTCAGTGGTCCATTGGCCATCTCACGCGCGGCTTCGGCCGCATCGGCCAGTTCCTGGCGAAAGCGTTCGCGCGCCTCCGGCGAATTGTCGGCAGCCCGCAAAGTCTGGGTTGCCTCCGCCGCTGCCTGCTGCGCTTCGCTCACGGAATTCTCCGCACCTTCCAATGCCTGCTGGGTCATGCGCTGCACTTCAGCCCGCAGTTCGGGGTTGTTCTGAATCTGTTCGCCCAATGCATCGCGCAATGCCTGTGGATTCTGCTGGGCCAACTGCTGCATTCCGGCAGCGGCGGCATAGCGACGATCGAGCTGTTCACGAATGCCCAACGCCTCCTCCTGTGCCCGCAACGCCTGCCGTGAATCCTCGGCAAAGCCGGCTCCGACCTGACGCATGTGCTGGGCGACCTGACGCAACGATTCAGCGAGCTGACGATTGGCTTCCGCGGCGCGGCTCAATGCGCCCTGTCGCTCCTCGGCATTCGCCGCCCGATCCGCCTGGTTCATGGCGGTGGCGGCGGCAGAGGCAGGACGTGAAATCATCGCCATTGCATCATCGGCATCCCGGGCCAGCTCGCGGCCTTCCGGAGTGAACACGTTCTGGCGATTGCCTTCGCGGCGAATGCTCTCGAGATTCTGACCGACCCTTTGATTGAGAAGGTCCTGTTCGGCACCCAGCTGAGCCATGGTCGCCCGGGCGGGATTTGGGTCCTGCGCCGCGCGGCGTGCTTCTTCCTCCTGAATCTGGGCAGCACCGGCCAAGCGGCTGAGACGATCTGCGAGCTTCGGGGCCAGTCCTTCCAACTGCCGACGCGCCGCCTCACGTGCAGCCAACGAAGCAAATCGCGCTTCCGAGGCAATCTCACTCAGGCGGCCAAGTTCCTGCCCCATGGCATTGGGTGTCTTGCCCTGTTTCCGACTGACCATTTCGGAGCCGACCTTCTTGCGGGCCGGATCGTGAACAAACCGATCCAACGCGTCCATGACCGGAGCTGGCAAACCGGCACGCCTAGCCTCGTTGCGCGCGTTGCTGACCTCATCATCGAGCCAGTCCCAATCGGTGGTGCGGTCGGTCGCCAGGTTGGTGGCTTCACCTTCCCAGCGCTCCTGACGCGCGAGCTGTTTCAACGCCTGCTCAAAATCGGCAACCCGATGGGCAGCTTCGATTGTCTTCAGGTTCTTTTCCGCCTGTTGCATCTTGTTGCCTTCATCATCAGCGACCTCGATGTTGCCGATGCCGCCGAGATTCTCCATGGCCATCGCCGCCGTTCCCAATTCCGAGGCCAGCATGGGATCCCCTTCCCGACGTTGTTCCTCGAAGCGGGCGATGTCCCGCATGCGTTTGGCGACGGAATCCAGTTCTGCCGCGCGATCGCGATCCGCGTTGGTATCGCCGCGATCGGCCGCCTGCTCGATCTGCCGCAGTCGCTGATTGGCGCGCTGCACCTGGCGCGAGGGAGATTCGCGCAGTCCCAGCAAGGCTCGCTCCGCACGATCCGCCGCGATGAACTGTTCCTTGGCCAAGGCACGCAATGCCATCTCCGCCGAACGCACCTGCTTCTGCATCGTCTCGGATGGAGGCAACATCTCCTGCTTCGCATCCGGATCTCCTGCCACCCGTTCCAAAGTCTGCCGCGCCGCATTCACGTCCTTGTGCGCACTGGACATCTTGCGCGCCGAATTCCCCGAGGCCGCATCCTTGCCAAGCTCGGCCAACATCTCTTCACCCTTGGCGATCTGTGCGGTGGCTTCGGATTGACGGCGGGCCAGCCGTCGCCAGACATTGGGATCCGCGTCCACATCCTCCTTCGCCTTGCTCACAATCTCATCCTGCCGCTTGGCCAACTGATCGAAATACTCGGCCGCCGCACCGGCCTTCTTGCGCAATTGCAGGGACTGGTAGGCAGCCCGAAGTTTCGCAATCTGACTCGACAAGGCTCCGGCCGCCTGCGCCACCTTGGAAAGGTCGCCATTGTCTCCTTTGCTGAGCTTTGCCGTTTCCGCCGCGACCGCCGGCAACAACGCATGGCGCGCGTGACTCAGGCCTTCACCGATCATGCCCAGGCGAGCGCTTTCCCGGCCGGCGGCGGCAGCCCGCATGGTGTTGGCCAACTCGCGATCGGTCACCTGCGTCAATCCATCCACCTCGCCGGTGGCGGTCTGAATGCCCGCCGTCATCTGGCTTCGGGAGATCTTGTTTCCCTCCCGGAACTTCGCGACGTTCTCACCACCCACGCTCCCCTGCAGTCCGGCCGCGGCCTCGGCCACTGCGGCCAGAGCTTCGCCCACACGGTTCCACCGAACAAGCTCCTCGGCTTCCGTCGTGGTGATCGTGGGATTGCCAATCACCAATTGCACGGTATCCGACTCGGCGATGTTGCCCTTCACATCGGTCGCGACGATCTTCGTCCGCACCCGATCGCCCTTGTCCAGATTCATGAGGATGAGATCCCAAGTCCGCTGCAAGGAGGCGTTGGTGGGATTGGAAACCACGAAGGCAAACTCACGCCATTCGCCGCCGTTCACCTGATAGGTCTGCAGCACGCTGGCCAGTCCGATGTCGTCCTGCGCGCTGCCACTGACCTGCAGGCGCTCGTCGACCGCCACCACGGACTCCGCTTCCGGGGACGTCAACCTCACCTTGGGCAAGCGATCCGGCCACGGCTTGATTTCATACTTGGGCGCGAACTGGTTCTTGAAGCCGGTTTCCTTGCCAACGAGATTCACCTGATAGGTCGCGTGATTGGTCAACACCAGTTCGGCCTCGATCAGGTCCGGTCGAACGGCGGTCAGATTCACGACGTTGGTCTCCGTCTCGTAAGCGATGACCAGTTCGCCGGCGCTCACTTCCTGGTTGATCTTCATCCGCAACTTCACGCGAGTACCCTCCAACGCCGCCAGGTCGCCGTCCGCTTCGCGAATGGAATGCGGCTCCTGTCCGGAATATTCCGGATATTGAAATTGCTTTTCGTAGTGCTCGACGTGCGGCCGCGCCTTGGTCGGCAGGGTAAGAATCTCGGTCGCGCCGTCCCCTGCCCTTACCCGAAAGCGGATATCCTCCGCACCGATCGTCAGTTTGCCGGCGTAGGTTCCATTCCCCATGGAGACCATGGCGCTCTTGCGCTGCGTATCTTCATACCACGCCTGCAGGAAAACCGAGTCCGGCCGCGGACCGATGGTCTTGACCACCACCTTGACCTCATCTCCCACGGGCAGCCACTGGGTGTCCGGACCGGGTTCGATCAATTCCACCTTCACCCGTGACGGACGTTCGACCCCCGCCATCGGGGCCAAAGCCCGCGCAAACAGCGGAGCGAACTCGATTCCCGGCATGACAAACATGCCGCCGACCAATGCGCCGACGAGCATGAAGGACAGCACCCAGGAATTCACCACGCTGCCGGGAAGAACCGTCCGCATCTGCAAAGGCTGAACCAACGCCGCTACATCCTTCTGTAACGCCTCGCGAAAGGCCGGTGAATCAAGATGAGATTCCTTGCGGGTCTCCGCCAATTCCACCGCGGCCAGCACCTTGCCTTCCAATCCCGGCCAACGGGCTTCGAAACGACGGGCGATGTCCCGATCACTCAACGGACTGAAGATGAAGCGTCCCGAAAGAATGAACCAAATGAGGAAAGCCAACCCGTAGGCCGTGCCGGTCAGAGTGTAACGGGTGGAGTCCTGGACCATCATCAGCCCGTCCATGAGCGCCGCAATGCTGCCCAATACCATCAACACGATCAGGGCGCCGCAAAAGCCACGGACGCGGTTGAGAAACTTCCAGCGACGCCGGAACCGATTCAATTGCCTGCGGGTATCCTGGTTCAGTTCGGCGGACATATCAGTGAGATGCCATACAAAGGCTGCTTTGGGAATACGTAATAAATCGTAGCTGACGCCCAAAAACAGACGCCCACGGCCCCAGATCAGTTACAGCCCGGTGCGTCATCGGCCGTTGTGGGCTCCGTGATCCTCCCACGGCAGCAGTTTCAAGTCTGAACAGAAGGGCGAAGCGGGATAACCCGCGCGATTGTAAAGATTCCCACCCTGCGGCTGCACCTTGCAGGCATAACGCACCGCCACCGGCCGGGAAACCGTCTCGGAGCTGACAATCACCGTATTGCCGTCAATGCGTGCCTGAGCCGAATGCCAAGTTCCCTGCGCATCCGCCAGCTCGAACCAATTCAGCCGACGATCCTCAGTCGGGCGAGCGCGTTCCACGCCCGTCTTGTCGCCGATCATCAGCCCATCGCCGACATTCGAAAAATGCACCTTCACTTGATTGCCCGTGATTTCGTGTCGCTGATATCGCGGCCCGCCCACTTCGTCACCACCCACTCCATAGGTTTTCGCGAGAGCGAGTCGTGCGAGCCGACGTCCCACCGAAAGTTTGTCCGGCGGATGAATTCCCTCTCCACGCACGTCGACGGCCACCGCCATGCCGGTATGCGGAACGCTCAAGGCCCAGCGTTGTTCCTCACGCATCCGAATCCAGCCGGTGGCCCCAGGAAAACTCGGCAACTGCACGTAGTACATCGGCATCTTCGGATTTCCCCAAAGCGCACGCCACCCTTGGATCAAGGCTTTCTGCTTGAAGCGATAGCCGCGCGGATCTTCGCCGCGACCACAATTGGATTCCGCCTGGTACCAGATGAATCCTTTCAGGCGGTATCGCACCAAGGGAGAAATGCGCGCTTTGAAGATCGCACCGGGATGTCCCTCGGGATTGCGAATGATCACTCCGCCTTCCATCTTCGCCAATTCATCCAGGCGACCTGCTTCCGCCAGCACACGATTCGGTTTCAATGGCGGTCGTATAAACATGCTGGGGGAATTAAACGGCTCGATCGGCTTGCCTCCCCACGATACGTCAATGATTCCCACCGGTACGTTGCGGGCTTCGTGCAACTCGCGCGCAAACACTCCCGCCACCGCTGAGAACCCCATCACACTATCAGGAGACATGCTCATCCATTCGCCGTGGCTCGCCAGATCACGTGCCCATTTCTCCCGATTCTTCAACACGGGATCATTGATTCTTCGGAGACGTATGTCCGGCAGGCGACTCGATGCGACCCATTCCTTCGCCTCCGGCAACTT
>JAYPXF010000111.1:9019-18869 GCA_038154405.1 Verrucomicrobiales bacterium
ACCGGCTGCCAGCCAGACTTCGCCGACCACCACATCGCGCAGTTCCTTGACGGCGGCACCGTCTTTCAACAAAGCCAGCGTCCGGCCTTCAGCTTTTGCCGAATGAGCCGGCAACAGGGCGTTCCAATTACCCACCCGATCAGAATGTGCCTTGACGACGGTCTCGCCAAACCTGACCTGAAGAGATACACCCGATCCGCTGCCAAATCCCCAGATCGGAATCGGCTCCCCCTGCTGCAACACGGCGTGATCGGAAAAGATCTTGGCAAACCGCGGTTGTCCCACAGAGCTGAAGGAAACCCCCAACGAAATAGCAACGCAAACAAGCCGAGACATCAACATGCGATTCATTTCAGACAAGCCCGGCTTTCTTTCGGAAGAACCACTCGATGCCCAACAGAATAATGACCGGCACAAACCACCAGTAACTGCTCCACAAGGCGATCTGTTTCTCCATGATAGTTCCTTGGCTCAACGGTTCCAGTTGATCCACCAACGAATCGATCTTCTCTTCGGGAACATATTTGCCGCCGGACTCCCGGGCGATCTCGCGCAGTAGTCCCTCATTGCAATGAAGTTGCGCCATCTCCATTCGCGATCGGGGTCCGACCATGAACGATGTGCGCGCCTGAATCAGGGAGTCCAACACCCCTTCAATCTTCACGCGAGCGGTGTATTCACCATCGGCAAGCCCAGGTGTTTCGCCGCGATACACACCGCTGCCGCCGGAGTCCGCCTCCAACAGGAGTGTCGCCGCCGGTTGACCATCGCGCTCCAAAACCAGTGAAACGATGGGATTGGCAACGCGCTTCAAAGTCTCCTTCAAGGGGCGCACACGTATGTCGGCTGTTTCCCCCGTTTCATAGCGCAGCTTGCCGGTGTCCATCGCCACGAAATCGTCCTTCACCTGGAAGGGCGGTTCCATGATCCAGTTGGCGATCTGGTTCCAAAAACGCTGGTGGTATAGATCCCCTACATTGTAGCGCCAGCGCCAGGTCTCATCGAAGCCCATGTAAAGGACCCGACCGCTCCCGACCCGATGGGTGACCATTGCGGGAATGCGGTTAGGCCCGTAAACCAGTTCTGCCAGAGTTTCCGCCGCCGGGCCAGCCGACACCTGGTTCACCCAATGTGGTCCCGGCAACGAACCCCAGAGGATCTTGTTGCGTTCCGCCTCACCAGTCAGGTTCATGGGGGAAAGAAGGTCCGCGAAGCCCGCCACTTCGAAGTGCATCGGCATGCGTTCAAACGCCGGGAAGCCGGGGCGGAATTTGACCGGGAACAGGAGCGCCATCGGTGACCGTGCATACGTTCCCAGCTTCTCACGTCGACCATCCAAGAACACCAGACCGCCGCCGCGTTCGGACACGAAATTCACGAACATGTTGGCTTCCACCGGCGTGAACTGACTGAAGGCGACGTCCCCTAGGATGATCAGATCGTAGCGGTTCATCTCCTCCTGATCCTGGGGAAATTTTCCCACCCCGCGGCCGCGCGGGAGTTTCTTGGTCACTCCCCCCCCACCGGTCAACATCACATTCACCTGCCAGTTGTCATCACGCGAAAACAGATTGCGCAGATAACGGAATTCCCAACGCGGCCGGCCGTCCACCAGCAGGATCTTCGGCTTCTGGCTGCCCACGGCCACACGAAACGTCGCGTCGTTGTTGGAAGGATCCTTGTCCTCGGACAATCGTCCGGCATGCACCCGGAGCTTGACCGGGCGCATCGCGAATTCGAGACCGACATCAGTGCCGGCCAGCTTTCCCGCCACCTCTTTGGCCGGGAAATCAAAGGCGATCCGACGGATGCCCGACATCTTCGTATCCAGGTTGGTCGTCCAGAGCGTCGTTCCTTCATGCTGAACCCGCAGTGGGAAACGGATGCCTTCCCGCATGTCATCTTTCAATACAATCTCGCCACGCACCCGCCCTTCCTCAGAGACGTTCTCTTCCGCGGTCACATCCAGAATCGCGATATCTGCCGGCCGTTCGGTCATGCCGATGCCGACCGGATAGATTGTAACCCCTTGCTGACCGTACAGGCGGGCCAGTTCCACCGGCGCATTGCCGCTGTTATGCTGGCCATCAGTCAACATGACCACCGCGAGTTGATTTGCCCCCTCGGTCGAACCCAGTCCCAAACGCACGGGAGCACTCAGATCCGTCAGGTTGTTGGTGGGAGAACTCTTGAAACGCTCCGGCAACCGCCGATCATCCCGTTCCACCTTGGGTGAACCGTCCCAGAACGAATTCGCCTTGCTTCCGTTCATGTAGACCAGCTCCACCTCGTGCATGTCCGACAGACGCGCAACGAGTCCGTCATCCGGCCGGAAAAGATATTTCGACATCCGTTGCACCCGCGTCCGGGCGGACACCATCTTCTCAGCCTCCTGAGTCGCTTCGATCCCCTGCTCTGCCACTGAACGAACGTGCAGTTTCCAAGCCGCCTCAAGCACGTCACTCCACCGTTCCGCCACGCTCAACACGCTCATCAGATCCCGATGGGTCGTGCGGGGATCGGTTCCCATCACCGCCTTCGCGATATCCTTCGCCGGATCGGACACCTCGGAGGCAAATTCAATCCTACGGGCGCCCACCTCCGGCCAGATGCCCGGGCTGATTTTCTTCAACGAGTTGAACACCTCGTCCATCGCCATGGAGAAATCACGAACCCCGGTATGAAAGGTCAACCCCGCGGCGTTGGGATCCAGTCGGGCCGCCACATCCCGCGCGGATTCCAGGGTCTCAACCGCCGAGCCCAGATCTTCATCAAACAGTTCCTCGTTCAGCGCCCCCATCTGTCGCGCGATCATCAGTTTGCGATCCACGCTCATCGCCTGATCCCGCAGACTCATGCTCTTGGAATTGTCCACGAACACCACGACCTTTGCCATGTCTCCCACGGTCCAACGATAGGTCAGCACTGCACGCGGCAGCATCATCAATATCAGGAAGACCGCCACACCACGCAACGCCGGCAGGCCATACCGCAAAGACCACGAACGCTGTCCTCGAACCTCCAGCCAGTAGACAAACGCCGCCAATCCGCCGCCAGCCGCAGCCATCAGCACGCCAGCGAACCAGCCAATCTCACCGATGAACTCAAGCGCCGGCCAGTTCATGTCTTGCGCCTCCCGATCCATTGCTGCAACGCCATCTCGGCAAAAATGAGCAACACCACCAACCACAACAGCTTCGTCCAGACCTCACGACCGAAACGCCGATCCTGATCGAGCTTCTCGAAGTCCTGCAGCGAATGCACCACCTTGGCCCCGAGCTTTTCCGCCAACTCGTCCAAACCGTCATCACTCAGTTTCTCCAGATCGGATTCCGTGAAATCCGGTTGCACCACGAAATGCGTATCGGGCGCCGGCTCAGCCTTCAAGGTGTAAACCCCAGGATCCTGTGTCTGGCTGAACTCAACGAGACTCAACTGCCCGACCTTCTGCGGAGTGACCGGAAGTTCGGAACCGTCCGGCAGCTGCATCTGCATCGGCCGTCCGGCTTCGCGCCCCGGGAAAAACGTCGCGATTGTCTGTCCCGGTACAAGATTACGTGACGGCATGACCTCCGTCGCCAGATAAGTCACCAGACGCTGCATCAAGGGCAGGAAGAACGGCCGCAATGGGATATTGCTCCAATCGGCATCCACCGGCGTGACACACTGCAGCACCTTGCCCTGGCCATACTTCCGTTCCGCCAGGAATGGCGCTCCGCCTTCCAACTGCGCCAGAATGGTTCCGTCCGCACGCCCCTGCGTCTTCGCCAGTTCCGAGCTGTACCAGATGCGGATCTGCGCGTCCGACAACTTGCCGTTGCGCGGATCATTGAAAAACTCCAGCGCCGGATGATCAAAATGCTGTCCCGACACCCGCGCACCAGGTCCGCCACTTTCCCCCTCCAACTTCAGATACTTCAAGGGCAACAAGCCTTCCTTGTCAGCAAGCGTCTCGTTGTACCATTGCACCTGAATACGATTGCCGGGAAACACCATCAGGCCACCACCCGCCTGCACAAACTCCTTCAATGCCGTCACCCGTGCCTGGCTCAACTGCACCACGTTGGCCAACACCGCGATCCGCGTTGTCGCCAACGTTTCCGGCGCAAATTCCAGCGCCGAAACCTTCCTTACATTGATCAGGTTCGTCTGCCCTCCTTGAAAGGGCTGCAGCGCGAGGGAGAGATAGTCCGTCTCCCCTTTCATGACACCCGCACCGGGATCACCGTCGATCAGCAACACCGGCAACCGGTCCCACACCGGAATACTTGCCTGGCGCGAATTGTCGAATTTCAACGTGTCCGCCTCGGCCAGAACCTCGATCAGTTGCGAACCGGCCTTCTCAAACAGATGCGTGAACAGGACCTGCTGTTCCTCTCCCGGGCCGAGTCGGATCTGCGAGACCGAACGACCCTCACCATTCACGCGGAAGTGCACCCGCATTGCCGGCCAGTCACGTTCACCGTAATTCTTGATCGTGGCGCGTAGCTTGAACTGCTGCCCGACCCCCTGCACCAGTTTCGAATAGTCCAGGGCCGTCACCGCGACGTTGTTGAAATACTTCTCGCCCACCGGGTAGAGGATAACCCGCGGGCGAATCTCCGCCTCACGGATCAACTGCCCGAGACGCCCATACGCAGTCCCGGACTCGCTGCCAAAGTTCAGCTTCTGAAAATCACTCACCCAGATCAGGTCGCGCACCGGATGGGACATGTTCTGCAGCATCGCCACGCCCGCCTCCATCGACGCTCCCCAGTTGCCCAGTCCGTGCAACGGCTTGGTATCACCCAGCTCCCGATCAATGCGCACCGAATCAAAACTCGGCGTCTCCAACAGACGACGTGGGTCACCACCACTCAGCACCACGTTCACATCCGAACCACGCCCGGCCGAATCCACCAGTTCCCCCACCGCCTCCACCGCATCATCAAACGCACTTCGCCCTGCCCTCGTGGCCGACATCGAGTAGCTGTCATCCAACACAATTGCCAACGAACTCTTCGCCGATCCCAGCAACTGGGCAAACTGCGTGAACACCGGCCGCGCCATCGCCAGCGCCAGCAGCAGCGGAATGAGACAGCGAATCAGCAACAAGATCAGATTCTCCAGATTCAACCGCCGTTTGTTCTCGAGCAAGGCCTGCTCCAGGAGATGCATCGCGCCCCAGTACACATGCGTCGGCTTGCTGCGATGAAACAGATGGATCACCAACGGCACCGTCAGCGCCGCCATTCCACCGAGCATGATGGCATTCAGAAAAGTCATCCCCAAGTCGCGGAATCCGCCTTCACAATCGTTTCTGGCTCCTTCGTCAATGCCAACAACGCGACCAGACTGCCGATTCCCGGCACGAACCAGATCATCCACAGAAGCACCAATCGCTGCGGCCGCTGAGAATTGGAACTCGAGACAGCCCGAACCGTCAGCAACACGTTCATCACCATCAATGCCGCCACCGCTGCCACCATGGCTTCACGGCTGAGAACCCAAGTCATCCAATTCCAGGCAAATTCGGACATCGGCCGCGAATCCTGCCCGAAATCCCCTCAAAGGCAAATCAGGGAAATACCTTTGCTCAATTGCTCTTCCTCTGTCTGACCAAGCCGGCAACCAACCAGAAGAAGCATCCAGAGAGGCTCAGCCCCGAAATCCACGCTCCCAACACGAATCCACGGTCCTCGTAGAACAACTCCACGCCAAACTCACCCGCGGGAACATCCAGAGCTTGAAACGCGCCGTTGGCGAGATGGATCGGAGTGGGGCTGCCATCCACGTAGGCTTTCCAATGGTGATAGTGCGACTGGGAAATGTTGACGATCGTCGGCTCGGGTGTGGAAACCTGAAAACGGATCTCGTGCGGCTTCATAACCAGGTTGGACACCGATGCGGACACCTGGTTCTCAGCGCCAATCAGGGATTCTGTGCCCGGCGCCAACAGGATCACCTTTCGGGGATCAAAATCGATCGCCCGCATGATCTTCGGCATGTCTTCGACGGGAACAAACACCGGTTCTTGGCCGGCGGACACCGGCGGCATGGCGCTGGGCCGGTTCGCCCAATCCATCGGCCCCTTGCGAGACGTGGTCCGGGTGATGCTCATGTAGTCCGCCACCGAAGGATGGAGTTCGAACGGACCATCATAGACCGCCCAGATCACATCACCGAACCGTGGCAACCACATGGAATAGAATCCGTTCACTTTCGCAACGCCGTCGAGCAGGTTCAGATTCGAGAACAGCCCGCCGCGCGTCTCTCTTAAGGCTTCCGGAAACGGAATGCTGGGTCGCTTGAGATGATGATCCTGCGCCGCCTGCCCCGGCAACGAACGACCAAAGGGATATTGCGCGCCAATGAATCTCTCCGCCGCGGGGTTCGGAAGTTCGTAGTATCGCCGATCGATGGTCGGTGAGAGCGCCGGTTGATGCCATTGCAGATCCGTCTGCAAGACGATGACCAGACACAAACCGGACAGGGAACGTTGCATCCCCACCGTCCTGATGAAGAGCAGCGCTGCACCGGCGCTCAAGACCAGCCAGACCAATCGCAGTTTGTAACCCGACCATGACAAGGTGCGTTCCGCGTCCGTCAACTCTTCCTCCGACAGCAACCAACCGACAGCGACCAACACCAAGGCGACCCAAATCATGGATTGGATGCCGCGATCAAAAGCATCCTTCCTCCGCAGCCCCCGCAATCCGAAGGCTCCGACGAGCGGCAGCACCACGGCACAGATCACCGTAAACTTGACCGGGAAACGCATAACATCCAACGGCAGCACCGCATGCACGGCACTGTAGAGTTTCCCTTCCGGTCCCATCGCCAGAAGAATTGCCAGCGGCACCAGCGCAACCAGTGGAACAATCATCCGCAATCGTCGTCCCGCAATCGCCGGCCACAGCAACAACCACGGCAGCAGTCCAGCATAGTATGAATGCGTCCATGCCTGACTCTTGTGAAACAAGACATCCGTGGCCTGCGGCTCGATGCAGTCGAACTGCGGCAGAAAGAAGTTCACCCAGCCATTCAAGCCGATGGCCCAGGTTATCTCATCCGGGTTGTCCCAACGGGCCGATTGATTCAACAGGTCGAAGAACGGAATCAATTGAGCCGCCGCCAGCAATGAGGCGACCAGAATCACGATTCCCAGTCGCACGCCGGCGAACGAGAAGCCCGGTGTTCCCTTGCTACGAAGATCCGACAACCATGCCGTTCCGGCCAGCAACCAAGTGACCAGAATGATTTCCGGCGCACCCGTCAGCAACTGCATTCCCGCCAACAACGCGGCAAACGCCAGCCAACGTCCACCTCGTCGCCACGCACTCTGCGCCACCAAAACCACCCATGGCAGGCAACCCAACGCGGCGATGTTGTTCGGCCACATCAGGGAAGTCTGCATGATGCCGCAGAAGGCGAACGCAACGCCGGCAAAGGCTGCCCCGGTCGCACTGCGCGTCCATCGCAAGGCGAGAAAGTACATGCCAAGACCGGCCACGTATTGATGCAACATGCAGAACACGCCGAGGGACCACGAGAGCGGCAGCAACAGGTTCAGAAGCGCAGGCGGATATAGGACCATCGTGTTCCATTGCGCAAGAAACGGCAGACCGCAATCATTCATCGGATTCCACAAAGGGATTTCACCGCGCAACAGACTCTCCTTGGCGTGATGCGCCAGCGGATAGCCAAAAAGACTGAAGTCGCGCAGCACAAAGGTCTCCATGCCGATCACCACCCGATAGTTCGACGCCACCACAAGCAGCAAGAGCAATGCGGCGAAGCCACGCGGACGATGCCAACGCTTGGCGATCACATCGATCCATCCGCCACGCGCGTCTGCATTGTCTGGGGAGTCGTCCACAGCCCCGGCATACTACATTTTCTGTGTCCGGCACCGCGAGACTTTCCCATGACCGCCAATTCCGGCAGACTCCGGCCATGCGCAAGCAATCTCTCGATTTCCTGAAAGATCTCGTTCGCACCCACGCACCGTCGGGTGCCGAGGCCCCATTGCAACGGGTGTGGATGGACTACGTCTCCAAATATGCGGACAAGGTGGAATCAGATGCCTACGGCAACGTCGTTGCTACCCTCAACCCTGGCGCTTCACCGAGAATCATGCTCGCCGCCCATGCCGACGAAATTGCCATGGCCGTGAACCATATCGACGCGGACGGCTTCGTTTACGTGCGTCGCGTCGGAGGCGTTGATCCCGCGGTCCTGCGCGCCCAGCGCGTCAGCATTCACACCAAGAAAGGGCTTGTGCAGGGCGTGGTCGGCAACACCGCCATTCACATGAAGGATGCGTCAGAGCGCAGCAAGGTACCGCCCATCCACGAGTTGTTCGTCGACATCGGCGCCAAGGACAGGAAAACCGCGCAGAAACTCGTCCGCATCGGCAATCCTGTCACCGCGAACAACGAGTTTGAAATGCTCCGCGACGACATTGCCATCTCCCGGGTGTTCGACAATCGCATTGGCTCTTGGTCCATTGCGGAAACGCTGCGACAGCTTCATCCGCACCGGAAGAAACTCCATGCGGAGATCTGCGCCGTTTCCAACATCATGGAAGAAGTCGGGTGCCTGGGCGTGCAACAGATCGCATACTCGTTGCACCCCGATGCCGCCATCGTGATCGATGTCACGCACGCCACCGATTCCCCCGGCATCGGCAAGGCGCAACACGGCGACGTGAAACTCGGCGAAGGCCCCACCCTCACACATGGCGGCGGCAACCATCCCGTCCTGGTCGAGCGACTGGAGAAAATCGCCAAACAAAAGAAGATCAACCTCCAACACGAAGCCGCATCCCGCACAACCGGCACCGACACCGACGAGGTATTCCTCACCCGCGGCGGTATTCCCAGCGCCCTGATCAGCCTGCCCAACCGCTACATGCATTCGCCCAGCGAAATGATTCATCTCGGCGACTTGAAGAACATTCCCGACCTGCTCACCAGCTTCTGCCGCAACCTGAAGGCCGGCGAACAGTTCAAGGTGAAGATCTGATTTCTGCAGCATGAAGACCATCTCTTCCCGACAGATCGGCGAAATGCTCGCCGCCGCCGAATCGAGCCCACGCAAGCGCAGCCACATCATCGTGCACGAGAGCCACCAGGAACCCGTGCAACGCATCATGATCGGATTGAAGCGCGGCACTTACGTCCGCCCTCATCGTCACGCCACGGTCGGGGAATTCGGCGTCGTCATCAGCGGCCACTGCTCCCTCCTTTGCTTCGACGATGACGGCAATGTCACGTCACGCCATGAGATGGGCCCTGCTCAGCAAACTTCCGCCTACGACCTCAAGGAAAACGAATGGCACTCTCTGATCGTCATGTCCGACGAAGCTGTCTTCTTCGAATGCAAAGCCGGCCCCTTCGATCCCGACAACGCCTCCGAGTTCGCCGCCTGGGCACTGCCCGAAGGCGATCCTGGTGTCCCGGACTACCTGGACAGAATGACGACCGCCCAACCCGGTTGACTCTCAATCGACCTGTAGCCACGAGCGTGAGCGAGTGGCCCCACCAACCGCTCGTGGCAGCCGACATGAGGAGGCTCCGACCAGATCGCGCGTAGTGTGAGCCTCCTCACGCCGGCTGCTACAGCACTACCGGGTAAACTTCTCCGCGATCGTCATGGCCGCGGGAATCAGCGTCATCACGACGACTGCGGAAACCAGCGTTCCCATCCCCAATGCGATGGCCATGGGCACAAGAAACTGAGCCTGAATACTCGTTTCAAACATCATCGGAGCGAGACCGAAGAAGGTGGTCAGCGCGGTAAGCAGGATTGGACGGAACCTACGTTGGGCGGCGAGGATAATTGCACGTTCCGGTGACTCTCCCTGATC
>JAYPXF010000111.1:18879-20383 GCA_038154405.1 Verrucomicrobiales bacterium
AAGTTCATTGCGCGTGACGGACATGACAAAGGCCCCGTTCACGACCATTCCGCAGAGGGCGATCATGCCGAAGATGCTGAACACGCTGAGGTTGTAGCCCATCAACACATGCCCCATCACCGCGCCTGAAAGACTCCACGGAATCATCAACAGAATGATCGCGGACTGGAAATGACTCCGCAGCAGCGAGGCCATGATGGCGTAGACGGCAAAGAGCGCCGCGAGCAAACCCCACGAGAGATTGATCATGGCATCGCTCTGTTCGCGTTGTTCTCCTTCGAAAATAAACCGCGCACCGGGATAGCGGCGGGCAATGTCCACCATTTCATTCGCGCTGAACGCGGCCAGAACCTTGTTGCCGGTGGTGATCCCGGGAATGACATTGGCGGTGACGTTCAGAACCCGTGCTCCATCGAGCCGTTCAATGCGGGTGGGAGCACTTGAAGGGATGATCTTGGCCGCCTGCTTCAAGGGAATCTCGCCACCGCCAGGAGCGCGAATGGTCATCTCTTCCAGGCTGGCGCGGGAACGCCTTTCCGATTTGGGGTGTTGAACCATCACCCGAAGCTCGTCGCGGTCGCGCGGCTGCCGCAAGGCCTCCGCACCGACCACAGCGTGGCGGATCTGCTGCCCCA
Source organism: Verrucomicrobiales bacterium (assembly GCA_038154405.1). GTDB lineage: Bacteria > Verrucomicrobiota > Verrucomicrobiia > Limisphaerales > JAYPXF01. The sequence continues at coordinate 19,515 of JAYPXF010000111.1, forward strand.
GTTCCCGGGCGGTGATGCCGAGTCCCCGGCCTTCGGGAGTGATTTCAAAATTGAACTGCGGCATCTCGCGACCGAATCCCTTTCGCACGTCGGCAACACCCGGATATTTGCCGACGGCTTCAGCGGTCTCCACCGCGACGCGGCGCAGGGTTGCAATGTCCGGATGTGCGACCTGGATATCGATCTCCGCCGAACCACCGGGACCAAACAGGTAGTCGAAAAAGAGCGATTCCAGATCCGGTATTTCCGGAATGTGTTCACGCCAGAGATTGGCAAACCGTTCACTGGAAATCTTGCGTCCACTTTGCGGAACCAACCGCACCGACACTTCGGCGTTGTTCGGTGCGCCATCCGCCACCTCCGTGGAGATGCCCAGCAGAATATCCTTCTCTCCATTTTCCCCACGGGCCTTGCGTGCGGCCATTTCGATCAGGAACGCAACTTCGCGAGTACGGTCCACCGGCGTTCCCGTTGGCATCTCAATTTCAGCCTGCACAAACGGCGTTTCAATGGATGGCCGAAAGGCAAATGCGATCCGCCCGCTGAAGATATAGCCCGCCGCCACTGCCAGAGCCCCCAGGAACACGCCGACGGTCAACCAACGATGTCGCACCACGGTTTCCACGACCGGCCGATAACCACGGTCAATTGCGTCGTCGATGCGGATCCGCAGCGCGTTCTGCCACCGTTCAAAGCGACCGATGATCCCGCGTGATTTATCGTGACCACTGTTTGCCAGGTGCGCCGGAAGGATGAAGAGACATTCGATCAGAGACACGGTGAAAACGGCGATCACCACCGCCGGCAACACGTAGAAGAAACGACCCGTTTCCCCCGGCACAAACAGCAACGGCAGAAAGGCAATGATG
>JAYPXF010000112.1:0-7286 GCA_038154405.1 Verrucomicrobiales bacterium
CACCCTCGGTCCAACCTCTCCCTCTATATAAACACTTCTTTTTCAAACAGGCTCTGAGGCGCCACACTGAACCACGTTGGAGTTCAGGGTTTTCGACAAGGATGTTGAAATCGCCAAGCTCGAATTCAAGGGAGACGTGCTGACTGCTCGCGAGATCAGGTGACCCCGGAGATCACGCGCCGATCTGCTTCTTCACCGAGTCGGCGATCTCCGTGGACCACTTGTCGATGAGTTTGCGCTCACTGCTTTCGATCAGGAGGCGGGCCTTGGGTTCGGTGCCGGAATAGCGAAGCAGTACGCGGCCGCCACTGGCTTTCAGGTCTTTCTCGGCGGCCTTCACCAGATCAAGCACACCGTCGAGATCTTCCAGGGGCGGCTTCTCTTTCACGCGGATGTTGGTGACCTTCTTGGGAAAGCGGGTCCAGCACTTCCGCAGTTTGGAAAGGCGGCTGTTTTTCTCCTTCATGGTGGCCAGTACCTGCAGGGCCGCCACGAGGCCGTCGCCGGTGGAGGAGTGGTCGCCGAAGATGAGATGACCGCTTTCCTCGCCGCCGAGGTTCAGATCGTTCTTCAACATCTCGTCGATGACGTTCTTGTCGCCGACGTCGGTGCGGATGATCTTGCCGCCGGACTGCTTGATGGCCTGATCCAGGCCTGCGTTGCTCATGATGGTGGTGACCAGGGTTTTGGAGGCGAGCGTGCCCTTTGACAACATGTCCACGCCACAGACCGCCATGATGTCGTCGCCGTCCATGACTTCGCCGTGCTCGTCGCAGAGGACCACGCGGTCGCCGTCGCCGTCATGGGCGATGCCGAGGTCGGCGCGGTATTCCTTCACCTTCGCGGCGAGGTTTTCGGGATGCATGGAGCCGCATTCCTTGTTGATGTTCGTGCCGTCCGGTTCGTGACCGTAGACAAAGATCTCGGCACCGAGTTCGCGCAGCACGCAGGGCGTGGCCTTGTAGGTGGCGCCATTGGCGCAATCGACCACGATGCGCATGCCGTCGAGGGTCATGCGACGGGGGAATGAGGACTTGGCAAACTCGATGTAGCGGCCGAGGGCATCGTCGATACGCACGGCCTTGCCGATGGCTTCGGCGCGCGGGCGAACATGCTCGATGTCGCCGCTGAAGACGAGTTCCTCGACCATGTTCTCGATGTTGTCGGCGAGCTTGTGACCGTCCGGTCCGAAGAACTTGATGCCGTTGTCGGCGTACGGATTGTGCGAAGCGGTGATGACGATGCCGGCGTCGGCGCGCAGGGAGCGGGTGGCGTAAGCCACGCCCGGGGTGGGCAGCGGGCCGATGAACAGGACATCCACACCCATGGAAAGGATGCCGGAGGAGATGGCGTTTTCGAGCATGTAACCGGACAGGCGGGTGTCCTTGCCGATGACGATGCGGTGCTTGCCCTGGTCACGCGGGGTGGCCTCCAGATTCTTGAAAACGTGCGCGGCGGAGCGACCGAGCTTGAGGGCGGTTTCGGCGGTTACCGGTTCGACATTGGCAGTGCCTCGGACGCCGTCGGTGCCGAAGATCTTCTTGTTGTTCTTTTCGCTCATGCTGGAAAAGGGATCGGAATGATTTGGGCTGGTCAGGGGGAAAGCCGGTCGATGAAAACGTAGCTGGGGGAGACTTCGAATTCGTTTACCGGCTTGGTGATCTTGATGTGCACGTCATGCTTGCGGGTTTCGAAGTGCATGCTCGTGAGGTTGATGAAAACTTGCAGGTCGTGCGGCGTCAAGGATTCGAGCGTCTGGGCGTCGGCCGTTACGGTAACGTTCACCGCGGCCGGACTGATCTTGTAGAGGCGCGTGTCGCTGGGAGACTTCAAGATGTGCACCGCCACCTGGTCGAAGGTGCGCGTCTGCACGCCGGTCTGGAATCCCGGCACGTTCTGCGGCTTGTCCTGAATGGAGAAGACTGCATACCAGATCATTCCTGCCAACATGAGCGAGAAGAGCTTCAGCCAGAAGTTATGGGATATGAGACGCTTCATCGACATGACTCAACGACCTTCTCCATGGGTCCAGGATGGGAAATGTTTGAGCAACCATTGGCGAATGCGCACGCCAAGGGTTTTCGGGCGGCGTCGGCTGACCATCACCGAGGTGAGGAATGAACGGAGTTCCTGCGGTGTGACCCGACGCGTGAGCTGTCCCTTGTAGGCGTAACCGATATTGCCGGTCTCTTCGGACACGATCACCACGGCGGCGTCCGTTTCCTCCGTAAGGCCGATCGCCGCGCGATGGCGGGTTCCCAAGGTCTTGCTGAGGTTTTGCTGCTGGGTGAGCGGGAAGATGCAGGCGGCATAGGTGATGCGATCGCCTTGGACGATCACGCCACCGTCGTGGATGGCATTGTTCGGGAAGAAGATCGTCTCGAGCATCTCAGGCGTGGCCTCGCAATCGATCTCCACGCCGATTTCGACGACCTGCGGCAGCTCGATGGTTCGCTCCATCGCGATGATCGCGCCGATGCGGGCTTCGGCCATGTTCTCGGCGGCGTCGACGACCACCTCGACATTTTCCCGCTGCTGTATCTGCGCCTGAAAAAGCGATTGGTTGCCCAGGTGTGCAAACATGCGACGCATCTCCGGTTGGAAGATCACGAGGAACGCCACCGCAATGAACACGAAGAAGGTGCCCAGCAGCCAGCGCAGCACGACGAGGTCGAGAAACAGCGTGAGCAGCGTGAGGCCAAGCAAGACGACAATGAAGCCCGTGACGACCGGGGCGCCGCGGGTCCCGCGCATGAAGTTCAACACATGATAGATGCCCACGGCGAGAATCAGGATCTCCACCATCGGCCGCCATGCATTTTCCAGGAACTCCATCATGCCCTTTCAACGATCGCCTCGATCATCCGCGCCGCCTGAACCGTTTCCGCCACGTCGTGAACCCGCAGAATCTTCACGCCGTTGGTGAGTGCCCATGCAGCACAGGCGAGACCGGGAGCGAGGCGCAGATCGACATCCAGACCGAGCAGTTTGCCGAACAAGGACTTGCGGGAGACGCCCAGCAGTTGCGGGCGCCGGAGTTTTTTAAATGTCCGCAAGCCACCCAGCAATCGCAAATTGTGTTCAAGCGTCTTTCCGAAGCCGATTCCCACGTCGAACACGACCTGCTCGTCCCTGATGCCGGACGCGCGCATCTGTTCCCGGCATCTGGCAAAGAACTCGGCGACCTCAGCGAGGACGTCCTCGTATCGCGGATCCGCCTGCATGGTCTGAGGCGTGCCCTGCATATGCATGGCCACGTAGCCCGCGTTTCGGGATGCCACGAGTTCCCACATCTCCGGGGATTCGCGGTTGGCGGCGATGTCGTTGACGATGCGAGCGCCGGCGTCCAATGCCGCTTCCGCCACCGCGGGCTTTTGCGTGTCGATTGAGATCAATGCCTCGGTCTGGCCGGACAGGCGATCGATGACAGGAACCACCCGGGCGATCTCTTCCTCTTCGCTGACGACTTCCGCATTTGGTCGCGTGGACTCGCCGCCAATGTCGATGATGTCCGCCCCTTCGTTGATCATTGCCACTGCGCGGGCCACCGCCCGCTCCACTTCATCGTATTCTCCGCCGTCCGAAAACGAGTCCGGTGTGACGTTCAGAATCCCCATCACCAAGGCCGGTCGGGGAAAGGTGAATTCAAATCCATCCGCCTTCCAGGGACCTGGAATCTCAACGGTTGAATTGTCAATCGGAGCGGACATCAGCAGTAGCGAGCGGGGCGGTGAACAGCGCCAATCGTTCACCGTTGGCGCATGATCGTTTTTTCCGCGAGCCGGTGTCAATGCGCGGGTCTCGTTTTCGACTGTTTTTTGAATCCGGAAGGGTATTCTCCGCCACATGATCTCCCGAATCTCCGCGGTGTTCGTGATTCTGCTGGCCGGCTTGGCCGGCGCGAAAGCCGATTGGCGTGCCGCTGCGAAACGCATCAACATTACTCCGGAGAAGCCCATGTGGATGGGCGGCTACTCGGCCCGTCGGGCGCCCGGCAGCGGCAAGACCACCGAGCTCTACGCCAAAATCCTTGTGCTGGAAGACGGCCGGAACAAGCGTCTGGCGATCGTAACCTTGGATCTCATCGGTGTTCCGAGATCGCTGCGGACGGCATTGGAGAAAAGGGTCAATTCCGACCATGGCCTCGTCGTGGGAGAGCTGATGCTGAATGCATCACACAGTCACAGCGGCCCGATGATCCGCTTGATCCCCGGATTCAAGGCCGGCCAACCCGATCGGGCTTCTTTCGATCGGGTCCCGGATGACGAAGAGGAGAAATACGTGAAGCTGGCGCAGGCCTACATGCGCGACTTGGAAGACAGCATCGTTCGCTCCATCGGCGACTGCATCAAGCGACTTGCACCCGCGCAACTGTTGTTCAGCCAGGCGCGCTGCGGCTTTGCGATGAACCGTCGGCTGCCAGTGGGGGATCGCTTTCTGAACAGCCCGAATCCGGACGGTCCCGTGGATCATTCAGTGCCGGTACTGCAGGTGCGGGATGACAAGAAACGCATCCAAGCCATCCTGTTTGGCTACGCCTGTCACGCCACGACGCTGAGTTACATGACCTTTTCGGCGGACTATCCCGGTTGGGCGCAGAAATATCTGGAAGATTCGCATCCAAACGCGGTCGCGATGTTCGTGGCCGGATGTGGCGGCGACCAGAATCCATATCCACGTCGCAAACCGCACTGGGCCTCGCGCCATGGTCGCAGCCTTGCCGACGCGGTCGAAGCCGCTCTCATCGCCAATCCAACCGCTGTGAAAGGAAATCTCCGGACGGCCTTCGAATACATCGACCTCGACTACGCCACGCCGCCGACCCGGGCGCAGTTGGAACTGAAGGCGAAATCGAAGGACCGCTACGACCAGCGCCATGCGCAGTTTCTCCTCGAGTATCTGAATGTCACCGGCAGTCTGCGGAAGACCTATCCCTATCCTGTTCACGTCCTCCGCTTCGGCGACAGTTTCAGCATGATCGCCCTGGGCGGCGAAGTGGTGGTCGATTATTCGCTGCGCTTCAAGCGCGAGTTGAAGGGCAGAATCTGGGTGGCTGGTTACTCAAACGATCTGCCCGGTTACATTCCGAGCCTGCGGGTGTTGAAGGAAGGCGGCTACGAAGGTGGCGGTGCGATGCGTTATGTCCGCAGTATTCCGCATCCGGGACCATGGGCGGAATCCATCGAGCAGCGAATCGTGAGCAAGGTGCACGACCTGTGCCGCTCGACGGAGAAGTGAATGGGTGTCCAATGAACGAACGCGCCGGCGTTTTGGAGGGAACCGGCTCCGTCGGTTCCGCACTCGAGGGATGCCCTCCAATGCTGGGGCGATGGATCAGATCTCGACGAGCTTGCAGTCCTTGACGGTTTCCCACTGTTCGTCTTGGGTCTGGGTGCGCAGGCGGGGGCGACAGGGATAAAAGGCTTCTTCGGGGGTTAAGGTGTCCACCTTGGCTGCTTCCGCAAGGTCCTTGCGGACAAAAAATGCGTTGGAGCCCGAACTTTCGCAGCCGACCAATACGTATCCTTTCTTCTCCGCCAGCTTGTTGGCGGCTTTCAGAGACATGCCGAAGCAGATGCCGCTGGAATGAAAATCATCCCGGTCGAACTTGGGGTCGTAGGGCACGGTCAGGCTGCGATCGCGTCCGAACACGGCGTTGTATTCCGTGATCACCATGCGCGGCTGGATGACGTTGATGGCCTCCCAGACGTAGTAGTCGACGCCGTCAATGTCGATGGAGAGCAGGTCGATCTCGCCTTCGAAGCCGTGCTGCTTGAAGAGATCGTTCACGTTTTCCAACGTGATGAAGTGGTTCTTGATCTTCACATGCTCCGGATCGATCGGATGTTGCTTGTGATAGAAATGGCGGGCGCGTTCGGCTTCCTCCGGGTCGCCTTCAATGAACAAACCTTTCCAACCGAAATTGATCGCGAGGTGCGCGGCGTTGCATTCGGTGCCGTCCTCGATGCCGAATTCGATGAAGGTCTTGTTGGGCGCCCCGATCCGGTCGAGGAAGTACATGATCAGTCCGTCCTCGCTGAACTGGGAATAGAACTTTTGCTGGAAGTTTCGCAGGCGGGCCTTCTTGCTCTGGTCGAAGATCAGTCCGGGATACTTCTGTTGGGCGAGACAGACGGCGGTGGGGTGTCCGGCCGCGCGTTCGAAGAATTCCTGCACCACGCGCAGTCGCGGCAGGTTCTTCTCATTGGTGAGCCACGTGCCCAGCGCACGCAGGAAGCGGAACGCGATACTCTTGACCAGTTTTCTCATCGGCTGAACGGACGAACGCGTCTATTCAGCCGGGAAAGCCGTTCAGGTCAATGCCGATTTCCTTTTGGATATGGTGGTAATCTTCCTCCACCTTTCCGTAATCATCGGAGTTCACCAAGGTCGGCAGCGGTGCCCACATGTGCGGCATCGTGTCCTGAGTCCACTCGTTGCCGGCCTTCAACTCGGCGTCCCGGATCACCTCATTCAGTTTCTCCGAGCTGCTTAGGCAATGGACGTTGTTGTCCATGACCCATTTTCTCGGCGAGTAGCTCTTCGCGTTGCCAAGAAAATCCGTCAGCTGCCGGTGCAGCTTTTTGTGTGAGAGGAAACGCCCGGTCTGTTCGTTGATGAATTTGCGGGAGCCGACCTTGGCGTCGGCAAACATCCCGACCGGCGTGTCGGCGAACATGCTTTCCACGATCGCCATGCAGGAACCTTCACGCAGGGAAAAGATCAGGCTGGTTTTGGCCCGGGCCAGCGTGTCGCGAACCTCGTCGTGAGACGGACTGCGACGAATGGTGAATCTGTCCGGTGATACGCCAAACGCTTTCGCTTCCGCGCGAATCGTTTCCTCATCGCGTTTCCCGTTGTGCGTGCCGATGAGAACCACATTGAGGTCCTTTGGCATTCGACGGAGCGCCTTGAAGAGTTCCCAATGGCGCTTGTAGGTGCCGAAGTTGGCAAGCATCAGGATGTCGACGTCCTTTTTCTCGTACGGTATGGGTTCATACCACGCGGGATCCACCCAGTTGGAACAAAGCAAGGGGGCGACGACATATTTGTTGGAAAAGCGTGGAATGATCTTGTCGTCATTCGGATCGGAAATCGTCGCGTAGATCCGTTCGCCCGGCCATGCCTTGGGCAGCAGGTAATTCATCAGGCAATGCGGTTCCGCCCAGACCGTGCACACGCAGAGTTCGTAGCGCTGCGCCAGTTTCTCCAAGGTCTCGGGGCTGTAGTAGTGCATCAGCCGCGCCCACTGGTAGTCGAATGAGATCAACAAGATGCCTTTCTCC
>JAYPXF010000112.1:7296-20343 GCA_038154405.1 Verrucomicrobiales bacterium
ATGTACGACTTGATGACGACTGCGCTCTCAATCGTCCGCTCGATCGCCTCCTTTTCAAATTCCACCCAGTCTATCTTGTTTCCATCGAGCATGGAGACCCGGTCGAGAATCCGATTCTCCACCTGCTGCAGTCGCTTGTCTGTGGTGGCGCTGCGGGCGGCGGTACAGAGGTTGTGGATCGATCGCGCGATTCCCTGTGGATCCTCCACGGACGGTTTTCGGTCCTTGAGGGTTTGAAAGCGGCATCGCAGCCGTCGGATGGCGGGGCTGTAGCGCAGCTTGTCGAAGAATTGGATCTTGATGCGGGAGTCCATGGTTGTTGGAAGAAACCTTGTAGCAGACGGTATTACGAATCATTAGGGGGGTCCCCTAATACGCCTCCTTAGCAGATCTTTAATTTAGAATAATTCTAAATATTGACAGATATCCGTTCCCCGCTACGTTCCCGGTCGCGATGTCAACGGCTACCCGATACGCACCGGTGGAAAATGGCGAAGCGCTGGATGAGCGACTGGCTCACAGCGGGCTTCGTATGACCCCGCAGCGGCGTCACGTGTATGCGGTCTTGCGGGAAAAAATGGACCATCCGACCGCGGATCAGGTGTTTCTGCGGGCCAAGGAGTCGATGCCGGAGATCTCCATGGCGACCGTCTACAACTGCCTCGATACGCTGGTGAAGTGCGACATGGTAAAACAGGTCAACACGGACCGGGGCGCCAAGCGATATTGCTGCAACATGCAGCCGCACTCCCACTTTTATTGCGACGAGTGCGGAAGCGTTTACGACATCCTGCAGACGATCGAACCCGAGGACGCGAATTTCAGAATTCCGCGAGGGTTCAAGATGCAGACCATCGAGACGAATCTCCACGGCAAGTGCCCCGAATGTTCGGGCAAAGCGAAAAAGAACTGATTTTATGAGCGAAGCGTTGGACACAATCGAAGAGTTTGTTCAGTCGGACTACAAATACGGCTTCACCTCGGATATCGATACCGAGACCCTGCCGCCCGGCCTGAATGAAGACGTCGTCCGTCACATCTCGGCGAAGAAGGAGGAGCCGGAGTTTCTGCTGGAATGGCGGCTCAAGGCCTTTCGTCAATGGCAGAAGATGACGGAGCCGAAATGGCCGAACGTCCATTACCCGGAGATCAATTTCCAGGACATCATCTACTACGCCGCGCCGAAGCAGAAAAAGAAGCTCAACAGCCTCGACGAGGTGGATCCGGAACTGCGGGAGACCTTCAACAAGCTGGGTATTTCGCTCGACGAACAGAAGCGATTGACTGGTGTGGCTGTGGACGCGGTGCTGGACAGCGTTTCCGTCGCCACCACCTTCCGCGAAGAGTTGGAGAAGCATGGCATCATTTTCTGTTCCTTCTCTGAGGCGGTGAAGGAACATCCCGAGCTTATCCAGAAGCATCTGGGTTCGGTGGTGCCAATTACGGACAACTACTACGCGGCATTGAACTCGGCCGTCTTCAGTGACGGATCGTTCTGCTACATCCCGAAAGGCGTTCGTTGTCCGATGGAACTTTCCACTTACTTTCGTATCAACGCGGAAAACACCGGTCAGTTTGAGCGCACGTTGATCGTCGCGGAAGAAGGCGCTTACGTCAGCTATCTCGAAGGATGCACCGCCCCGATGCGGGATGAGAATCAACTGCACGCGGCGGTCGTGGAAATTGTCGCTGCAGAAAAAGCCGAGGTGAAATACAGCACGGTTCAAAACTGGTACCCCGGCGACAAGAACGGCAAGGGCGGTATCTACAACTTCGTCACCAAGCGTGGCATCTGCAAGGGCGACAATTCCAAGATCTCCTGGACGCAGGTCGAGACCGGTTCCGCGATCACCTGGAAGTATCCGAGCTGTATCCTGCAGGGCGACAACTCAGTTGGGGAATTCTACTCGGTCGCGTTGACGAACAATTACCAGCAGGCCGACACCGGTACCAAGATGGTGCACATCGGCAAGAACACCCGCAGCACGATCATCTCCAAGGGTATCAGCGCCGGCAAAGGGCAGAACAGCTACCGCGGTCAGGTGGCCATCAAGAAGGGTGCGGAGAATGCCCGCAACTTCTCCCAGTGCGATTCGCTGCTGATCGGCGATCGCTGTGGCGCGCATACGTTTCCCTACATCGACGTCCAGAACACCACCGGGCAGGTGGAACACGAGGCTTCGACCTCGAAGGTGGGTGAAGACCAGATCTTCTATCTGAATCAACGCGGCATCGAAACCCAGGACGCGGTAAACATGATCGTGAACGGCTTTTGCAAGGAAGTCTTCCGCGAATTGCCGATGGAATTCGCCGTGGAAGCGCAAAAACTGTTGGGAGTCAGCCTCGAAGGGAGTGTCGGCTGATCCGCAATCAATCTAATTTCAAAGACCCAGACAACGAATGAGCAAGAAACTGATCGAAATCAAAAACCTCTCGGCCGCCATCAACGGCAAGGAAATCCTCAAGGGCATCAATCTCACGGTGAACGAGGGTGAAGTGCACGCCATCATGGGGCCGAACGGTTCCGGCAAGAGCACCCTCGGCTATGTCCTGTCCGGTCGCGAAGGCTACGATGTGACCGGTGGCGAGGTGATCTATGGCGACCAGGACCTGATCGAGATGGCTCCTGAGGAGAGGGCTCGCGAAGGACTCTTCCTCGCCTTCCAGTATCCGGTCGAGATTCCCGGAGTGAACAACACTTACTTCCTGCGCGCCGCCTTCAACGAGATGCGCAAGCACCGCGGCGAAGAGGAAATGGACGCGGTCGACTTTCTCTCCGTGGTGAAGGAAAAGATGCAGTTGCTCGAATTGCCGGAAGGGATGATGAAGCGCGCGGTAAACGAAGGCTTTTCCGGTGGCGAGAAGAAGCGCAACGAGATCTTCCAGATGGCCGTGCTTGATCCCAAGCTCTCCGTGCTCGATGAGACGGATTCCGGCCTCGACATCGACGCGCTCAAGACGGTCGCCCACGGTGTCAACAAGCTGAAGCGCGAGGACAACGCCTCGATTGTGATCACCCACTACCAGCGGTTGCTTGACTACATCGTGCCGGACTTCGTGCACGTGTTGTTCGACGGCCGCATCATCAAGTCCGGCGGAAAGGACCTGGCTCTCGAACTCGAAGAGAAGGGCTACGATTGGATCACCGGAAAAGAAGCTGTTCCTGCCTGATGACTGCCACCGATCAAAAAAACACCGGGGAACTCGGGGCCTATCTGTCGGCTTTCGAAGAGTTCAGCGGCAAGGAGCAGTCGCCCGCCTGGCTGACCGCTCTGCGCCGTAACGGGATTACCCATTTCACCGAACTGGGCTTTCCGACGCTCAAGCAGGAAGAGTGGGTCTTTACCAACGTGAAGCCGATCCGGGAGCTTTCGTTCATTCCGGCGACGGCGCCGACTGAAGCGTCGATCGATCTCGGCAAGTTTCAGTTCAAGGGATTGACCGGCGCGCGGCTTGTGTTTGTGGACGGTCATCTTTCGCACTCTCTCTCGGAGATTCCCGAGTTGCCGGAAGGCATTGTCGTCACGAATGTCGCCTCCGCTCTGGAGAGCCACGGAGAGCTGCTCGAAAAGCATCTCGCGCACTACGCCAAGACGGATGAGAGCGGTTTCTCCGCGCTCAACACCGCCTTCATTCAGGATGGCGCGCTGATCTATGTGCCCAAGGGCAAGGTGCTGGAAGAACCGGTTCATCTGTTGTTCATCTCGACAGATGGTGATGCCAACACCGCCAACCTCCGCAATCTCATCGTCGCCGAGCCGACCGCGCAGTGCAAAGTCATCGAGAGTTATTACAGTTCCGGTGATCAGGCGGTGTTCACGAATGTGGTCACTGAAGTGGTGGTGGACGAAAGCGCCCGCGTTGAGCACACGAAGTTTCAGGAGCTGAACCAGGAGTCGTTCCATGTTGCGACGATTCAGGCGCAGCTGGCCAAGAGTGCTCATTTCACTCAGCACTCGATCTCCACCGGGGCCCGGATCGCCCGCAACAACATCAACATGGTGATGAGCGGCGAAGGTATCGAGTGTGTGCTCAACGGCCTGTATCTGGTCGGCGGCAAACAGTTGGTCGATCACCACACCCTGGCGGATCACGCGATGCCGCATTGTGACAGTCACGAGTTCTATCACGGCATTCTTGGCGACGGTTCCCGCGGGGTCTTCAATGGCAAGATCTTTGTCCGCGAAGATGCCCAGAAGACGGATGCCAAGCAGAGCAGTCGGGCGCTCCTTCTGTCCGATCAGGCGACCGTCAACGCCAAGCCGCAGTTGGAGATCTACGCTGACGACGTCAAGTGCACGCACGGCGCCACCGTTGGTCAACTGAACAACGAGGCGGTGTTCTACTGCCGCAGCCGCGGCATCGGTGAGACCAGCGCCCGCCGCATGCTGACCCACGCATTCGCCAGTGAAGTCATCGACCGGATCTCCATTGAACCGGTCCGCGAACACTTGGAAGCGATTCTCTGGGACCGCCTCGAAGACCTGATTGAACACTAAGGTCCAATCACCGATGTTCGACGACCTTCAAGACCTGTATCAGCAGCTCATCCACGAGCACGGGCGCAGTCCGCGCAATTTCCGGGTGATGGATGACGCCACGACGGTTGCGCAGGGAAAGAATCCGCTTTGCGGAGATGAGTTCACGCTCTTCCTGAAGATGAACGGCGATGTCGTTGAAGACATCAGTTTCCAGGGCAAGGGCTGTGAAATCTCAACCGCCTCCGCCTCGCTGATGACCACCCTCGTCAAGGGGAAGAAACGGGATGAGATCGAGAACCTGTTCGATGCCTTTCAGAACATGATCAAGACCGGTGACACCGATCGCGACATGGGCAAGCTCGCCGCCTTTGACGGCGTACACAAATTCCCGGCACGCGTGAAATGCGCCATCCTCGCCTGGCACGCCGCCATCACCGCCGCCGCCGGCAAGGCCGAAACCGTCACCACCGACGAACGCGAAAACGAATAACCGTTCAACCAATCACCCACCTATGACTGGAGCATACGAGAATGTCACTTTGACCCGCGATGTCGCCTCGATCCGGATTCCGTCCGGAGAAAAGGGCATGTTGCGGGAAGGTACGGAGGTGACCATCACCCAGGTCGCCGGCGGCACCTTCACCGTTCAATTCATCGGCGGCCTTGCCCGCATTGAAGGTCGGGATGCTGACGCACTTGGCAAGAAACCCGAGGACGCCGAACCGAAGAAGAAAGAAGCACCGAAGAAATCCGACGGTCCGGTATCCCAGGAAGATCTGGAGAAGCAGGTGTGGGACGCCTTGAAGACCTGCTACGATCCCGAGATACCCGTCAATATTGTGGATCTCGGATTGATCTACGACTGCAACATTGACCCGCTCGGTGACGGCAAGAGCGGTGAATACAAGGTGCTGGTGAACATGACCCTGACCGCACCGGGATGTGGCATGGGACCGGTCATCCAGCAGGATGCTTTTACCAAGATCATGGAACTTCACGGCGTGCAGGAAGCCAACGTCGAGGTCGTTTGGGATCCGCCGTGGAACCAGAGCATGATGACAGAAGCCGCCAAACTGCAATTGGGCTTCATGTGATTGAATGGAAACCGTGACTGAAAAAGCGGCGACAGCGACGGCGACCGATTGGGCTGCCTATCGGAAGGACTTCCCGATCCTTGATCAGGAAGTCCGCAATCATCGGCTAGTCTATTTCGACAACGCCGCGACGAGTCAGAAGCCGAAGCAGGTCATTGACGCGTTGGTTCATTACTACGAGCGTCACAATTCCAATGTTCATCGTGGTATTCACGAACTGAGCAACCGCGCGACCGCCGGTTATGAAGGTGCCCGCAAACGTATGGCCGAGTTCATCAATGCCGAAAGCGAAAACGAGATCGTTTTCACCCGAGGCACAACCGAATCGATCAATCTGGTCGCCACGGCTTGGGGCAACAAATTTGTCAAGGAAGGTGATGTGATACTCCTTACCGAGATGGAGCATCACAGCAACATCGTCCCGTGGCAGTTGTTGGCTGAACGCACCGGTGCAAAGCTGCGCTATGTTCCGATCACTGCGGACGATCATATCCTCGATCTTTCCAAATTTGATGAGCTGCTCACGCCCGAGGTGAAGATCTTTTCGATGGTTCACATTTCCAACGCGCTTGGAGTCGTGAACCCGGTTGCCGAACTCTGCGAGCGCGCCCGCAAGCAGGGCATTGTCACCTTGGTTGACGCCGCCCAAAGCGGTGGGCACTGCCCGCTCGATGTGCAGGAGATCGGTTGTGATTTTCTCGCAATCTCCGGACACAAGATGTGCGCGCCCACGGGAATCGGTTGTCTCTACGGCAGGATGGAGATTCTTGAGCAGACGCCTCCTTATCAGGGTGGTGGCGAAATGATCTCTTCGGTCGAGTATCATCGGAGCGAGTGGAACACGGTGCCGCACAAGTTCGAGGCCGGCACGCCGGACATCTCCGGCCCGATCGGGTTGCATGCGGCGATGGATTATCTCGATGCCATCGGTCGCGACAAACTTTTCAAGCACGATCAGCACCTGTCTCAATATGCACATGCCCGTCTGGAGGAGATTCCTGGCATCCGCCTGTTCGGTCCGAAGGAAGGTCGTGCGGGATTGGTCAGTTTCCTTCTGGATGACGTGCATGCGCACGACGTGGTCACCTTGGCTGATCATGTTGGGGTGGCGTTGCGTGGCGGACATCACTGCACCCAACCCTTGATGCGCAAACTTGGAGTGCCGTCGACGGCGCGGGCCAGCTTCTATTTCTACAACACCGAATCGGAAGTCGATCGCCTGATCGACGTGTTGTTGGAGATCAAAAAATTCTTTGCCGGAAAGAAATGAACCATGGCAGATGAAATCAACGGTGAATCAACCATGGCCTCGGTGTTGGAGGTCTACCCGGGCGCGCGGCGTGCGCTGTTCCGCAAATACCACATTGGCGGATGCAACAGTTGCGGCTTTCAACCGACTGAAACGCTCGATCAGCTCTGTGATCGCAACGGCGGGCTGAAGGTTGTGGAAGTGGTTGCCGAGATCAAGGCGGGCCACGACTTTGACAAGTCCATGGAGATCGAGCCGAAGGATCTCGACCCGCAGAAGGCCCGTGTCCTGGATGTCCGCACCCGCGAGGAGTTTGAGGCCGTCCGCATTGACGGAGCTGAATTCGTGAACCAGGAACTGGTGCAGGAATTGATGGCCAAGGCGGGGAAGGAAGACCTCCTGGTGTTCTGCGACCACACCGGCAATCAGAGCTTGGACGCCGCCGCCTATTTCGTCGGCCATGGTTTCACGAACGCCAAATTCCTCCGCGGCGGAATCGACGCCTGGGCGCAGGAAGTCGACACTTCAATGCGCCGGTACAAACTCGAAAAGGCATGAGTAATCAACCGCAGAGCTCGCAAAGATGAGAATGATTCCACCTGGTTCTTGGTGTTTTTTGTGATCTCTGCGGTTAACTTCACGCAATCATGAGCGACGAATTTCAGAAGAAGGTCGAAGAGGCCATTCGCGATCCCAAGAACATGGGCGAAATGGCCGACGCGGATTCCGTGGGCACGATGGGCAGCGCCAATTGTGGCGACATGCTCCGCGTCTGGGTGAAGTACAAGGAAGACGCCGGCAAGAAGATCATCGACAAGGCCACTTTTCAGTCGTTTGGCTGCGAAACCGCCATTGCTGCCGCCAGCCTCGCGATGGAGATGATCAAGGGCAAGACCGCCGAGGAAGCCATGGACATGTCCGGCGAGGAACTGGCTGCGGATCTCGGACCCTTGCCACCGACCAAGGTGCACTGCACGGCATTGGTCGAGAACGCATTGCGCGATGCCTTGGGTGGCGAGCCGAAGGAAGACTGCGGCCAGAGCGCGGCTCCGGAGCAGGAAGCGAATTCAAACCTGATGGATGACTTCACCGAAGGTTCGCGCAAGGAAGGCGGCGTGAAGCTGGTTTTCCTGGACGAAGAATAGTTGCGCCAAACAGCGGACCGATTTCGCCAATTGTATCTGCTCGCTCACGCTCGCTGCTACATTTCAGAATCCTTTGTTGGATGAGTTCTGGTCGTCGTCCTCTGCAACTGCCGATTCATCCTCGAACGGCTCGTACCCTTTATCCGCCTTTGCCCGAGAACGAGGCGATGTCCGAGCAGTCTTCCTGGCTTCAGACGTTGCCTGCTGTTCTCCGGATTCCGCGTCCCCCCCGACGTTGCACGCGCCGTGGGTAACAAAGACTTTCTATCCAACAGGCCTTCCGGGTGAAAATGAACCCCACGACCAGACAGGGTAACGTGGCGGCGAACAGCCTGGAGAGCATCCACCCGCGGCCATGCATCTCAATGGGTGGATTCGGTGTGAAGATCACAGTCCATATCGCATAGCCGACAAACATCAGCAGGACGAGGCCGATGATTCCGAACACGTCGGGTGGTTTCATTTCCTTGGCTCCTTGATTGGACTGTGCGGACAAAATGGCTGATTCGGATCTCTTTGCAAGTGCAACGTCGGTGGGGGCAGGTCGACCAAATTCATGCGCGACAAACCCGTATCGACGCCCTAGCGTCGGCTTCGGATTACCCAAGTCATGAAGCGAATCAGTTCCTCCATTCTGAGTGCAGTCTGTGTGTTTACGGCGGTTCTTTTGACCGGATGCGGCTCGAAGGAAAGCATGCCGGCTCCTTCCCCCGATTCCGGCTCGTCGTCCGGATCGGCGAGGTCCGCGCCCCGGGTGTCCCTGATCATGAAGTCACTCGCCAATGAATTCTTCAAGACCATGGCCGACGGCGCTGAAGCGCATCAGGAGGAGAATTCTGACACCTACGATCTGATCGTCAATGGCATCAAGAATGAGACCGATCTCGCGGCGCAGGTGAATCTGGTGGAGCAGATGATCGCCCAGGAAGTCGATGTCATCGTGATCGCGCCGGCTGATTCCAAGGCACTGGTTCCCGTGCTGAAACGGGCGAAGGAAGCGGACATTCTGGTGGTGAATATTGACAACAAACTCGATGCGGGAGTGCTCGAACAAGCGGGATTGACGGTGCCCTTTGTTGGTCCGGACAATCGTGTCGGCGCCAAGAAAGTCGGCGATGCCCTCGCCGCCAAACTTGCCAAAGGTGACAAGGTCGCGATCATTGAAGGCGTGACCACGGCCTTCAATGGACAACAACGTCGCAAGGGATTTGAAGACGCGATGACGGCTGCGGGCATGAGCATCGTGAGCACGCAGAGCGGTCAATGGGAGATGGACAAGGCCAACAACGTGGCGGCTGCGATGCTGAGCGAACATCCGGATCTCAAGGCGATTCTCTGCGCGAACGACAGCATGGCTCTCGGTGCCGTGGCCGCCGTGACATCGTCCGGCAAGACCGGCAAGGTTGCCGTCGTCGGCTTCGACAACATCAGTGCCGTGCAACCGATGCTGCAGGATGGGAGGATCCTCGCGACCGCCGATCAGT
This sequence comes from Verrucomicrobiales bacterium, assembly GCA_038154405.1. Lineage (GTDB taxonomy): Bacteria > Verrucomicrobiota > Verrucomicrobiia > Limisphaerales > JAYPXF01. Next base: position 16,750 of record JAYPXF010000112.1, read on the forward strand.
ATGGCGGCAAGCTCGCCGTCTTCGGCATCGAAGCGGCGCTGCAGATTCTGGATGGCGAAGCCACCCCGGAAGACAGGACCACGGCGGTGGATTTGGTGACGAAGGAGACCTTGGCGGAAACCGCGAAGTAAGTCTTTTCCCGAAACGCCCGCCTCCGATGACCACGATCCGCAAGCTGTTTGCCGAATACGCGGCGATGGCCGGGATCTGGATCGGGTTGGTGATTCTGTTCGGGGTTCTCAGTGAATACTTCCTGACCACCCGCACCTTGGGGATGATCGCGAACCAGATTCCTCCGCTGACCATGCTCGCGGTTGGGATGACCTTCGTGTTGATCATCGGAGGGATTGACCTGTCGGTCGGTTCCGTCATGGGGCTCAGTGGAGCCGTCGTTGGATTGGCGATGGTTGACTGGAGTTGGTCGTTTTATTTCGCCTTGCCGCTGGCGGTCGGAGTTGGTGCGTTGGCCGGACTCGCAATCGGTTCGTTGAGCGCCGGCATCAGAATTCCGTCGTTCATCGTCAGCCTGGGGATGCTGGAGATCGCCCGCGGGCTTGCGTTCATGGCGACCGATTCTCAAACCAAGTTCATTGGTGAAAGGGTTGAAGGATTGACAACTCCCATTGGCGGTCTCGGCATCGCACCGGCATTTTTCATCGCTGTGACCGCAGTGACGGTTGGTCAGTTGACATTGGGGCAGACAGCCTTCGGGCGTCGGATACTGGCCATCGGTGCAAACGAGACGGCAGCTCACCTGGCGGGAATCCGGACGCGCATCTACAAGGTGATCGTGTTTGCCATCTCCGGGGCCTGCGCCGGCATCGCCGGGGTGTTCTTTACCTCGAAATTTCAAAGTGCCGACCCGAACGCGGCGGTCGGAATGGAGCTTTCCGCCATTGCGTCAGTGGTCGTCGGGGGGACCAGTCTGATGGGGGGACGCGGATCCGTCGTGAACTCGTTCTTCGGTGTTTTGATCATTGCCACCCTGGGTTCTGGCCTTGCCCAGATCGGTGCGTCCGAGCCATCCAAACGCGTCATTACCGGTGCGGTCATTGTCGTGGCGGTGATCATGGATGCTTGCCGGGGACGCTGGAATCCATTCCGATGGTGGAAACGAAGCAGTTCAGAAGACAACAACACATGAGAACAACGATCAGCCTGTTTGCCGCAATCCTTTGTTCCGGTTCGATCCTGTCGGCCGCCACCAAGCCCGTGCCGATCATCTTCGACACGGACATGGGGAACGACATCGACGATGCCATGGCGCTGGCGATGATCCACAATCTGGAGAAGCGTGGCTTCTGCAAGCTGCTGGCGGTCACGAGCACGAAAGATCATCCCAAGTCCGCCGCCTACATCGATGTGTTGAACACCTTCTACGGCAATCCGGATGTTCCCATTGGAGCCGTTCGTAACGGGGTGACGCCCGAGGAGGGTCGCTATCTGAAGATTGCCGATGATGCCGCAAAGTATCCTCATGACCTGAGGAGCGGCAAGGACGCGCCAGACTCGATACAGTTGCTGCGCAAGACATTGGCCGTGCAGCCGGACGACTCGGTGGTGCTGGCTCAGGTCGGTTTTTTCACGAACTTCAAACGGCTGTTGGAATCCGTTCCGGACAAGAACTCGTCTTTGAACGGCCGCGACCTGATCAAGAAGAAGGTCCGCCTGTTGTCGATCATGGCAGGATCGTTCCAGACGATCCGCGACAACAATCACTATCTGGAATACAACGTCCGCAAAGACATTCCGTCCGCGCAGAAGCTGGCCAAGGACTGGCCGACCAAGGTCGTGTGGAGCGGATTTGAAATCGGCATCGCCGCGACCTATCCCGCGGTGAGCATCGAACGGGACTTCGAATACGTTCCGCATCATCCGGTGAAGGTGGGCTATTATCTCTACAATCCGCCACCACACGATCGGCCGACCTGGGACCTGACGGCGGTGCTCTACGCCGTTCAGCCGGATCGCGGGTATTTCGATCTGTCCGCCCCCGGTCAGGTCGTGGTGGAGAAAGACGGCTTCACCCGCTTCATGCCGAAGAAGGACGGCCGCGATCGTTTTCTCATCCTGGATGCGCTGAAACTGGCCCGTCTACGTGAGGCATTGGTGCAGCTTACGAGCGAACCGCCCGCAAGAAAGTAACGTCAATAATGTAGCAGCGAGCGTGGTCAAACGGCTGGGTGATTTGCCCAAGTCACAAGGTGACCAAGTGGCGGGTGGGAAAGAAAGTGACGGCGTTGGGCGCGGGGACGACCTTGTCGTTGGAGTGCGAAGCGACCTATGCAAGACATCCGGCCGAGGAACGCTTCTCCCTCTTCAATTCCGTCACCGATTCTGAATTCAGGATCACCGGTCACCACATCAATTCCGCAGGCCTGCTAAAGGACTGAGCCGCCGCCCAGATCCGTTCACATCATTTCGTGGCGTGGCGTGACTGAAGAATGGGTTGCAGGCGTTTGAGTGCTTCGGTCCGTTCATCCGCGGTCATGAAGAAGGAGTAGCCGTTGGTGTCGAAGTCGTAGTTCAGCCGCTCTTCCAGCCGCTTCTGGGTGAACTGGCGGTTGATCAGGTGGTCGTCGGTTGCCATCAGGTTCAACAAGGGTTTGAGGACCCAGTCAAATTCGCTCTTGGCGAGGGCTTCGGCCGCCGCGAGTCGGGTGGGCCCGTGTGGGCTCTTCAACCAGCCGAGACCGACGGGCTTCGAGCGTTCCGGATAGTTCTGGGCGAGCCTGGTTTCGTCGTATTTGTGCTCTTCACCATACCAATCGCGCAAATGGGTGAGGGTCCAGTCGATGTTTTTGTCGAGATGACACAGATTGCAGGCGTTGGGCTGATTGGCCTCGATCATGCGGGCGTCGGTGGGATTGAAGATCTGGTGCGTGCGAACCATGTCCTGCAATCCTTCGTTGATCTTGGGCATGTGGCAGTTCATGCAACGGCTGCCTTCACTGCCGGCGGCGTGATGTGTGTGGGCGGTGAGGGTCTTTGAGTCGCTGAATTGTTGGTGACATTGAATGCAGCTCTGGTCGTCCTGGGCGGGAGTGCGCGGCCACTTGTTTCCGATGGCCTTGTGCGGATCATGGCAATGTATGCAGGTGAGTATTTCCATCTTGGCATGAGATGCCTTCTTCGGGTCGTAGCAGAAGCCCCGGATGGCGTCGGAATACTCGGTGGAGTTCCAGGTGTCGCTACCATTGGCGAATTGCGGGCGGCCACCAGAATGACACTTGGCGCAGGCGAAGTTGATGTTCTCGGGCGTACGTCCCAGCACCTCTTCGGCATCCTTGCCTTCAGCATGCACGTGCGGTCCTGCCGGGAAGAAACGCGGAAGATAGTTTGACGTGGTCTTGGTGCTTTGTTCCGCGTGCCGACGGGATCCGAAGTGGCAGGCTTCGCAGTTCACGCCCAAATCAGCCACCAGCTCCTTGGGAAATTCCGCCATGTAGTTGCCGATGTCCATGATGCCGTAGTCGGGGACGGATGCTACGGAGCCGCCGCCCAGCAGTCGCGGTCGTGATTCCGCCAGGTAGCCGCCCACATGAAAGGCGACCGATCGCGGTGAGAAGGCGGTCAGGCGTTGTCCGCCGGCGA
>JAYPXF010000113.1:0-608 GCA_038154405.1 Verrucomicrobiales bacterium
GGCGATGTTTTCCGGTTTCAACCCATGCGCTTCGATGGCGGCGGTGAAGGTGTCAAACGATGTGTCTTCCTGCCAGAAGCCGTCGGGGAAGGGGGCGTTGAAGATGTTGGGGTCACGACTGACGATCCAATCCTTCTGGCCCGGAATACCGCCGACCTGTTGTGCACCAAGCGTGCGGCCGTGAAAGGCACGGTCGAATCCGATGATCGCGAGCTTCTCCTCGCCGCCGACCTGCACGCCATGCGCGCGGCAACACTTGACGGCAAACTCAATGGCCTCGGTTCCGGTGGATAGAAGAAAGACCTTGTCCAATCCATCCGGCGCCAGACCGGTCAGATATTCAGCGAGTTCTCCGCGCTTTTCGTTGTAGAAGGCAAAGGAGTGTAGCAGACCGTGCTGCGCGGTTTCGATGATCGCGTGTTGGATCTCGGGGGCATTGTGACCGGCATTGGTGACCAGTACACCTGATGTGAAGTCGAGCCACTTGTTGCCGAATCTGTCGAAGACGCAGACATCTTCGGCGCAATCCCACAAGAGTGGCGGCTGACATTCTGACGCACGCGGTTCCAAGGATCGGATCTTTTCCAAGATGGGGACGGAGTCCGGAT
>JAYPXF010000113.1:618-20333 GCA_038154405.1 Verrucomicrobiales bacterium
GGCTGACAATGCGCCGATAGCGCGTTTGCAGCAGGGGAACTACAACCGGTGTCAGACTGAATGGATTGCCCATAAAACGGCGTGGTTTTGCCACGGATGAGCGTGGCTGGACAAACGATTTCTCGGAATGATGAAGCGCGAGCCTACAACGGACGCGAATAGGTCTTGATAGGTCCATCCTCGGTAATGAGGAAGATGCCTTCGTTGCTGAAGCGGGCGGAGACTGTGGCGCCTTTGCCAGATTTCATACCGCTGAAGTTCAGGTCGCGAACGCGGGCAGCTGTATCAACGATAGCCACGGTGACGCGGGCATCCTCTGCCGTCGGATAGATGGCTGCGACGGAGTCCCGGGATTCGCCGGTCAATTTCACGCGACAGATGGCGACGAGACCGGCGGTGAGGCTGTCAACGCCGTAGCCGAGATACCCCTGACTGCCATCCAGACGCAGCACATCGCGGGTGAAGTGATTGTTCGAGGTGCGGCTGCCGCCACCATCGTACCAGAAACGGAATCCGCGGTATTGCTGATCGCTTTCCACCTTGCCATCGGCCCCGACGAGTTCATGCCCTTGGTTCACCGGACCTTCGAAATCATCCGGCGTGATCCAGTTGTTGTAGTAGTTGATGCTCATCCCGTTGGCGTAATCCACCCGCACCTGAACGGAATCGTAGGCGTCTATGTCTCTCCGAATGAGGCGTTTCTTCTGGCCAACCGCGGTGAGCGAAACGGGCCGGCTGCCAAAATAGTGATGGATCAGGTCCGTCCAGTGCGGACCGACATAACTGAACGGATCGGAATCTTCGACCCACTTGAAGGTGGAGGTTGAAACCTCGATGGGCTCTTCCAGATAGGCCGTGCCGTATAGGGGATCTCCGATGCGCTTGGAGATGTCATCCCGAATTCGGAGATGGTCGGGATCGTAGCGTTTGTGCATGTCGACTGCGACGATGAGCCCGTTCTTCTGTGCGAGCTCGATGATCTGGTCGGCTTCCTGAATGGAAAGGCACATCGGTTTTTCCGTAATGACGTGCACGCCTTTTTCCAATGCCGCGAGGACAACCGGGGTGTGCAGGTGATCCGGTGTCGCCACCGCCATCACGTCCAAATCTGGAAAGTCGTTCAATATTTCCAGCCACGGCGTGTCGCCGTGATAGGCCTTGGGCTCATGTCCGGTGAGGGATTTGAAATGAGCGGCACTTTTCTCGGCAGAAGCAGCAGAACGGGTGGCGACGGCGACGAGGTCGAATTCGACCGGGGCCAGATCGCGGGTATGCTTGTCCAGGCCGACTCGAGCCAGTTGCCCACCGATGCCGAAGCGTTGCAGGTCGGCGTAAGCGCGGAGGTGGACATCCCCGCCGAACATTCCGGCACCGACGAGAGCGATCTTGATCTGCTGTGACATGGCCCCGTGTTTAGGGCAGGTCGGGCAGGATGCCCAGCCGGATTTTACTTGGCGAAACTGACCGTGATGGCTTGCCGTTCGAAGTCAGCGGCTGTCAGCAACGGGCGAGGCTGAAGATTCCCCAATTTGCCGACGTAGCAATCCGGCACCTGCTCAATGCGGGTGTTGAAGTGGGTCGCAATCGTGTTGAAATAGTCGCGGGCGAGCGCGATCCGGTTTTCCGTGTCGCTGAGCTGGGTGTTCAATTCCATGAACGACTCAGATGTCTTCAGTTCAGGATACTTTTCCTGAATCGCGATGAAGGTGTTTCGCAGCCCGTGAATCTCGTCCCCCGCTTCGCCCGGCGCCGTTGCCTGGGACTGGGAACGAATCTCCGCCATCTGGGTTTGAACCTCCGTTTCATGATCTTTCAGGGCTTGGACTATCTTGACCAGATTCGGAATTAGTTCGTGACGTCGTTTCAGCTGGACGTCCACGTGGGACCATGCCCGTTGCACCCGGTTGCGAAGATCGATGAGACTGTTGAACACGGTCCACACCCAGCCGATGGCCCAGATCAGCAGATAGCCACCGATCACCGCACCGACGATTGGGCCGATATTGGGATTGTTCTGTTGTGATAGGGAGAATCCAGTGCCACCGCCCGCCAACAGCAGGCCGAAGAAGGTCCAAAGCCCTGCGGCCATGGCAAAGCCACTGGTGACTTGATCCTCGTTCTTGGTGGAAATCAGAAACATTGGAGCGGTGTCATCGGCGGCAATCTCCGGTGCGACGAAATCCTTGCGTTCCCTCGCTTTGCCAACGACGAACACCGCGTGATGGATGGGGATGGCATATTCCTTGAAGCGGCGCCGGTGATCGGAATCCACCACCGAATGCGATGGGCCTTTCCCGTAATAGAGGGGATCGGATTGCCCGCAGTATTCACTGAACACCTGAGTTGACTCGATCTTGGCTCCGTGTGGTCTGACGAGGATCGAGCCTTTGTCATCGCACAGATAGAACGATTGCTGCTCACCACCACTGGCCACGGTCTTCCATCCGCTTTCCCTGCGCGTACGGGTGCGTGTCTTGCCATTGCTGTCCGTGTAGGTCTCCCTGACCGTGCGCGACCATTTCTCCTCCACACTCCAGCGGTATTGGACGCAGCGCCGCTCGGCGAGAAAGCTGGTGAACGGGATCTCGGATTCCGCCGTACCCTTGAGTTCCACCAGGCCGATGAACACCCCGGTGGTCTTCGAGGTGGGGAGGTTCTGCAGGAGTCGCTTTTTGCGATTGGCCCGCAGCCCCAGAAAGATGAACATGAATCCCAATACACATCCGATGAACGGCAGTGCTTCCATGACCGCGAGTATAGGTGGCGGAGCGATGCGGTCGAGGAACGGTTTTTACAACCCGACAGCTCGTTTCTAACGATGGCGGGCATCGCTCTGTTGACGCCTTGGGATCCCGCGCGGATGACCCGGAACCGACGGAGCGGTTCCCTTCATTGCCATCATCGATGTCGTGATCGGTTTTATGGATGGTGGCGGTTGCGGGCTTCTGTGTTACCAATTTGCCGTGCTCAAACTAATCCTCAATTTTCTGGCCCGCTTCTTCTTCAAGTATCGGGCCTATAACACGGAGGTGCTCACCGAAAAGGGACCGGTCCTGCTGATCCCGAATCATGTCTCGTGGTTTGACTGGCTGTTCCTCGGTCTGGTGTTGGATGACGACTGGAAGTTCGTGACTTCTTCAACCACCGCACAGACCAGCTGGCTGCATCGGAAGATCATGATCAATTCCCGGACCTTTCCGATCGACACGACCTCTCCCTACGCGGTGCGTCAAATGGCGCAGTATCTCCAGGAGGGCGGACGGTTGGTCCTGTTTGCCGAAGGACGGCTATCCCGGACCGGCAGTCTGATGAAGCTGTTCGACGGAACCGGATTCCTGATCCACAAGACCAAGGCCAAGGTAATCAACTGCTACCTGCGCAATGCGGAACGTTTGATTGCCTCTCCGAATCCAGGCAAGAAAGCGCTGTTTCAGAAAATCACGGCTCACTTCAGCGAGGTTGGAGTCCCTCCAGAGCACGAACACCTGAGTGCAGCCAAGGCGCGGACTATTTACACGCGCTGGCTGAGGGATCGCATGACGCTGCTGCAATACGAGACTGAGAACAAGTTTGGTCCGGCCAATATTCCGCTGGCCATTGCCGAAGCCGCCGCCTGGCAGCCGAAGAAGAAGATCATCGAGGACATGATGCTCAAGCCGCTGGCCTACGAACGAGTGATGGCTGGTGCGAGCGCGTTGTCCGGAGCCTTGGCGGAACCTTTGCTGGGAAGCGGCAAACACGTCGGCGTAATGCTCCCGAATGTCAATGCGATGCCGATCACCATGTTGGCCGTATGGCGATTGGGAAAAATCCCGGCAATCCTGAACTACTCCGTCGGCGTCGCGACCCTGCATGCCTGCTGTCAGGTGGCGGACCTGAACCAGATTGTCACGTCCAAGGAATTCCTGAAGAAGATCAAGCTGGATCCCGATGAGCTGGAAGCGACCGGATTGAAATTGATCTATCTGGACGACATTCGTCCGACGATCGGAACCATGGACCGGCTCCTCGCCTTGATCGGGGCGAAGTTGGATCCAACGATTCCGTATCGCTCAATCGAGGCCGGAGAGACGGCGGTGATTCTGTTCACGAGCGGATCTGAGGGAGTTCCCAAGGGCGTGGAGCTGACTCATCGGAACATCATGTCCAACATCCGGCAGGTCAGTTCCATTTTCGACATCACCGACGAAGATCGTTTCTTCAACAGCCTGCCGATGTTCCACAGCTTCGGGCTGACCGCAGCCACCATTCTGCCGCTCGTGCGCGGACTATATTCGTTTGTTTATCCCTCGCCGCTGCATTACCGCGTGGTGCCAACGGCATTCTACAATACTGATTGCACGGTCATGTTCGGCACGAACACATTTCTGAACGGCTACGCCCGCAAGGCTCATCCGTATGATTTCCGCAACATTCGCTTTCTGATTGCGGGAGCGGAAAAGCTGCAGGATGAAACTGCAAGAATCTGGGCACAGAAGTTCGGAGTCCGGATATTGGAAGGCTACGGAGCCACCGAGTGCAGTCCAGCATTGACCCTGAACACCCCGATTGCGCCCTGTCACGGTTCGGCCGGACGGCTTCTGCCGGGAATTGAAGCCAGATTGGAAGCAGTCGACGGCGTGGAAGAGGGCGGACGCCTGTTCGTGAAAGGGGACAACGTAATGAAGGGGTACCTGAATCCCGATGCGGATGCGAAGTTCAAGGAGCTCGACGGTTGGTATGACACGGGCGACATCGTGAAGATCGACGACGACGGTTTTGTGCATATCCAGGGACGCATGAAACGCTTCGCCAAGGTCAGTGGTGAAATGGTGAGTCTGACGGCGGTCGAAGACGCCTTGGCCGGGGCGTTTCCGCAATACGGAATCCGTTGCCAGGTGGCGGTGATCGCCAAGCCGGATGCAGACAAGGGCGAGCGGTTGATTGCGGTGAGCAACGAACAAAAACTGACCGTTCAGGAGATGCGCGAGGTGTTGAAGGCCAAGGGGCATTCGAATCTCTGGGTTCCACGCGAGGTTCTGTTTGTGCGTGAGATTCCCAAGCTCGGCACGGGCAAGATCAACCACCGGGAACTGCAGAAGCAAATGGCGGATACGTGATGGAACGAATCCGAACATTTCTGGCGAAGCCGTGGTGCAAACGGGTCTTGTGGGCCGTTGCCTTGATCTGTCTAGCCGGTTGTGTCTCCTGTGCCGTTTTTCATCGCGGCCCCTATGGTCCGCCTCAGGAACTTCCGACGGCGCGCATCTTGGACATGCACGTGCACACGGCCGGCATCGGGGCCGGCAACAGCGGTTGCTTCGTTTCCAAGGACATGCGCAACAGCTACAAGTTCGGCATTTACCTGAAGAGCTTCTGGACGACACGCAAAGAGATGGAGGAGAAGGGGGATGCGCACGTGATTGCGACCATCGCGCAAAAGGTCGGCGAAAGTGAGCACGTAGATGGAGCGATTGTCCTCGCGCTGGATGGCGCGGTGACAGAAGCGGGCGTTCTGGATCGAGAATTGACGGAGGTCTATGTGCCAGACGAATTCGTGGCGAAGGAGACGGCGAAACATACTAACCTGTTCTGGGGCGCGAGCATCAATCCCCGGCGCACGAATGCGTTGGAGCGATTGAAATGGGCAAAGGAAAACGGCGCTCGCTTGGTGAAGTGGATTCCGTCGATCATGTTGTTCGACCCGTCCGATGAAGCGTTTAGGCCGTTCTACGAGAAGTTGATCGAATATCGCATGCCGTTGCTTACCCATGCCGGGCAGGAACGGTCTTTCACCAATGCGAAGGATGAACTCTGCGACCCACAGAAACTCCACCTGCCCTTGAAGATGGGAGTGACCGTGGTCGTCGCCCACATCGCATCTACCGGGGACAACGAAGGCGAACGGGACACCGATCGCTTGGCCCGCATGATGAACCAATACACGAATCTGTATTCTGAAATCTCCTCGCTGACGCAGTTCAACAAACCGGGGTATCTCGATGAGGCGATCAACCGACCGGAGTGGCAGGGGCGATTGGTCTACGGTTCCGATTTTCCATTGATCAACACCGCTTTGGTCTCTCCTCATTACTATCCGTTGCGCCTGACCTTGAAACAGCGGCGGGAACTGGCGGCGATCAAGAACCCTTGGGATCAGGACGTCCTGCTCAAACGCGCCCTCGGCGTGCCGGCTGAAGTGTTTGCCCGCAGCGAGAAAATCTTCGGTGAACGAAATTGATTCAACCGAGTAGCGGTTGCGGATTCGCGTTCACGGTGACGCTGACATGCCGACACTGATCTATCTGCCGGGTTTGCATGGCGACTGGACCTTGGTGACGCGGTTTCGCTTGGCAATCCAGGATCAGGTCCGATTCGTGGAATTCACATATCCGCGGACGCTGGAATGGAGTCTGGCTGACTATGCGGATGCGCTTGAAGAACTGCTGTTGGAGAATGAAATCGACCGCGGTTGGCTGCTGGGTGAATCATTCGGGTCGCAGTTGGCGTGGCCCCTGGCCGGAGCCGAAAAGAAATTCAAGGCGGAAGGTGTGATTCTGGCCGGCGGCTTCGGTCGACATCCGATGAGATTTGGCGTCACTTCCGCCAAGGCGTTCTGTGCGGGATTACCTCTGCGGATAATCACCTGGGCCCTGTTCTTCTACGCTCCATTCGCCCGCTTCCGGTTCGGCAACTCACCGGAGGCACTGGCCGGCGTGAAGGAATTCATCGCCCGCCGCACGAGGGTGGACACGTGCGCGGCGACGCATCGCCTGAAGCTTGTTGCGAACAACGATCCATCAGAGTTGGCGAAGAACGTCAAAGTTCCGATCCATCATCTCAGCGGTTTCTGGGATCCGGTTGTTCCCTGGCCAATGGTCTGGTCGTGGTTGAAGAAATACTGTCCGACACATTGTGGATCGCGGTTGATCGGCACGGCGGATCACAACTTGCTCGCGACCGGAACGGAGAAGGCCGTTCAGATCATCTGCGAATGGATAACGGCAGAATCGTAGCAGCCGACGTGAGGAGGTTGTCTTCGGATACTGTGATCGCAGACTCCTCACGTCGCTGCTACCGAGCTATTTTCGCTCGGGCCAGCTGAGCCACTTGTGAAGGAAGCGGTAGGTGTCCTGGCCGTTGATGGTGTGCGGACCGTTGAACCACTCGATTTCGGTCAGGTCCCCCAAGCCTATGTAGTCATACATGCGGCGGACGCGGGCGTATTCGAAGGCGACCCACTCATCGATGCCGACGCCGTCCTTGTGGCCGCGTTCGACCATGAAGGGTCGAGGGCAGATCAAAGCAGCCATTTCCGCATAGTTGTAGGTGTGCCCAAGATCCCACTCATAAATCTCGTATTCACCCGTATACATGTAGGTATTGCGCCAGTTCACCGAGGCGTTCTTCCAGACCCATTCGTTGAAGTCGGCCGAGCAGATCGAGAGGGCGTAACGCTGTTCCAGGGCCGGAATTCGCATGGCGCTCTTGCCACCATAGGAAAGACCATAGAAACCGATGCGGTCAGGATCGACGTAGGGCTGTGTTTCCAGCCAGTCGATGATGGCGGAGTGCTGGGGGATGATCACCGAGAACAGGGATTTCTGCAACGGGTTCAACTTACGTTGCAGTTCGCGAAACGCGTCGTAGCCGCGATAGGGATTGTGCGGAGCAAAGACCACGAAACCGCGTTCAGCGAGTTTTGCGGCAAAGGCTTTGTAGGCGCCCCAAAGCCGTGATTTCTCATCCTCATCGATGACGTGTTCAGGTAGACCTTCGAGACCATGTTGGCAAACGACGACCGGACGCTTCTCACCGTCTTTCAGATCCTTAGGCAAAAGCAGGTATCCCCAAGCGAAGACATCTTCCCAAACGTCCAACACCACCTCGTACCCGGCCCATTTGTCCGTCTCCTTGAATTTGCGCGAACGCGGATTGAGCGAGAGTCGTTTGTTCGGGAACCAACCAATGACATCATGGCGGAATTCATCCCGAAACTTCTCGGTATCTTTCGACCATGCTTCACCCGTGGTAGGTTTGATCAGATTCCAGAAACGCTTGTTGCGCTCATCCGCGGCGTGGAGCAGGAGACGTTGCACGTGCTCCTCGAGTTGCCGCATCTGCCGATGTTGCCGCTTCTCTGGATCAATATCCGTGCGGATGTCCGTGAGTTTGCAGGGAGCCTCGGCAAACGGGTTGGCCTCGATCCCGAGCGTGTTCAGGAAAGCAATGAGCGCGGCGGCTGATCCGGGACCGGAAGGTTTGCCATCCTGTTGGGACACCAGCACGGGTTTCGGGAATTCGGCCGGTGCCCCCAGCATGAGTTCCACCGTTCGCATCCACTCCGCATTCACGTTTTTGAACGTAGGTGTTTTCCACGTGCCGGGCGCGGCGCCACCGCGGCGTCCTTTCCGGGCCTTGGGTGGTCCGGAGATCTCGGGGAACTTGCTATGCTCGATGATCAATTGGCGGGGCGAGACCATTGTGGCGATTTCCGCGTCCCCGAAGTCGCGAAGCAAGGACCAGACGTTGCGATAAATCGGCTCCGACCACAGTTTCTGTCGCGACTGGAAGTAGCCACTGACGCAGGTGGAATCGATGCGCGTGTCGCATGCGGCGGCGTAGAGGGCAACGAGACCGCCCTCATTGAAACCGATCACCCCGATCGGGCGTTCCTCCCCATCAGTCCGTTTCTGCACGTTCTCGAACCAATCGACCACCGACAGCACTCGCTGGATTTCGTAACCAATCACGTGGCGGCCCATCTCAAACGCCTGACGATAGATCCATTCGCGATGAGGCTGATTGGTCCAGCGATTGAGACGCTTGTTGCCGGAGTGCTCGTCACTGCGGGAAATCAGGGTGGGAATGACGACCTGCACTCCGGTCTGCGCCAGCCAGCGGGCATACTGGTTTTCGAGCGGGATGCCCGGAGCAAGACCGACAAGCTGTTCGGGCGTCTGATCCGCATCCGGAATCGCGATGATGTGAGCTCGAATCCTGCCCCGCGGCTGAACCAAGAGTCCTTCGGCGTAAACGCCTTCCATTACCGGCCAGCGAACCGCGTAGATCTTGAACTGGTCGCTTTCCGCCGCAACGCCGGAAGAGCTGGTGGTGGCCACGTACTGCAGCGATTCCAGCGGCAGCCGTTCATCGACGACACCGACAATCTTGCGGAACTTGGCCCGGTTGGGAGCGATCGACTTGTCGTAGTTTTCGGCCGAGCTGAAATCGCGGTTCCAGTAGCGGCCACGAATCCGCTGTGCCATCGCGGTTTCACGATCGAGGAACAGGCTGATGCCCGCCACCATGTTTTCCGACATGTCGCCCGTCATGGTGAGCGCTTTCGTACCGCTGAGAGGGGCGGCCGGAGCTGAAGACGCCAAGAGGAGCGAAAGGGCTGCCAAGCAACGAATGATCATGTCCGGAGCCTAGCAATCCGGTTGACGGAGGCAAGACGCGCATCGCGAGCGGGCTTGAGACCGGTGCTGCCTTGGGGAAGAATAGATCGATGTCTGAAACAGGTCTATTGATTCGCCGCGGTATTGCCACCGATCTGGACGTGGTGATGGAATTCAATTGCGGATTGGCCCGCGAGACAGAAGAGCGGGAGCTTGATGCCGACAAGATTCGCCCAGGTGTAGCAGCCCTGCTCGGAGATCCGGACCGAGGAGTCTACTTTCTGGCGGAATCCGACGGTGATGTGATCGGACAACTGATGATCACCCGCGAATGGAGCGACTGGCGGAACGGCTGGTTCTGGTGGATCCAAAGTCTCTACGTCCGTGCCGATCACCGGGGGAAGGGTGTGTTCAAGGCCTTGTATCGCCACGTAGAAAAGGAAGCCGAGTCAGTCGGCGACGTTTGCGGACTCCGACTTTATGTCGATGAGGACAACCGCAAGGCGCAGGAAGCCTATGAAAAGCTGGGAATGGATCGCAGCCGTTACCAGTTTTTCGAAATCGAATTCTGAACCGGCCGCAAATCCGACCGGTTTCGCGTCTGCGGGATCGGTGCGAATCAGGCATCCACCACGGTCAATGGTCCATCGAATACCGTAAGACTGATGACTTCCGTTTTGGCGACGTGCGGTCCGTGAGCTTCGCCTTTCGGTGCGTGAAACAACGTGCCGCTTTCGTAAGAGACTCCGGACTCTTCCCATTCGCCTGACAGGATGTAGGCCCACTCGTTGGCCTCCGGATGAATGTGAGCCGGCACCGTAACTCCCGCATGAAACTTTCGGAGAACCACGCCGCCGCCGGTTTGCTCATCCTTGTGAAGAGGCTTGAGTTCAACCCCGGCATACGGTCCAGCCTGCCATTCCTTCGCTTCGGCTTTGGCGATGTGTTGGAACATGCCGACGGAATAAGTTGGTCGCCGGCAAATTCCAAACTTCAAATCCGATGATTTTTCCCGCTATGAATCTCACGTGTTGTTGTTTCGCGAAAAGATTCCGGCAGGTTGGTTTGAGAAAATTGTCAGTGACATCCCGGCGGTGCTCATTGACCACGCCCATCTGGAGCGGAAGGCTGCGACGAGCGCGCTGAATCTCGAGAAATACCGATCGACGCAGAAATACGTCCGCACGCTCAACGCGATTGCGATCGAGGAGCTCCAACATTTCGAGCTTGTTCTGGATCTGCTCAAGGAGCGGGGCGTGTCCATGCGGTTCACTCCACAGAGTCCGTGGATCACCGGTCTCATGCGGGCGATTCGCCACGGCGTGAATGAACAGGTGATCGACCACCTGATCGTGGCATCTCTGATCGAAGGGCGGAGTTGCGAGAAATTTCAGATCTTGCGCGATCGGTTGCCGGAACATGACGGGCAGTTGGCGGAGTTTTACGGCAGTCTGGTGGAGTCCGAGGGGAATCACTACGCGACGTTCTGGCTGATGGCCTGCGACATTGACAATGGACACGCCCACGAGCGACTGGACTTCTTCCTGGACCTGGAGGCGGAACTGATGCGACAGCCGCACGATGTCGTGATGCTTCATTGACTTGACGCTGCGGCGATCTCCTCTCTAATGCGGCGCATGCAGAAGTTGATCCTCTCATTGCTGGCCTGCGCCATCGCGCCCCTTGCCGCCGATGCGGCTCAGAAAAAGAAGGGCGGCAAGAAGCGCCAGATCGTCACCTACAAGACCCAGAAACTCACCAACAAGTTCTGGGCGGAAGGCGCGCACTACGCTGATTTCAACAAAGACGGCAAGACCGATGTGGTCGTGGGCCCCTACTGGTATGCCGGGCCGGATTTCAAGAAACGCCATGAATACTATGCTGCGACGAATTCCTTTCAGGTAAAAGGGGCCGACGGGGTGACCCGCACGATCGAAGGCTTCACCGGCGAGTTGAGCGGCCGCAATGGTTATTCTGACAACTTCCTGACCTACACCTACGATTTCAACAATGACGGTTGGCCGGACATCCTGGTGTTTGGTTGGCCGGGCAAGGCGACAACGTGGTATCAGAATCCCGGCAAGAAAGTTGGCGAAGGGCACTGGAAGGGGCATGAAGTCTGGAGTGAGACGGACAACGAGTCACCGCAATTGCTGGACGTAACGGGTGACGGTAAACCCGAATTGCTGTGTCACGCCCGGGGTTATCTCGGTTACGTAGAACTCGATTGGAACGACACGACCAAGCCCGGAGAGTTTCGCCAGATCTCACATTTCAACAAGAAGGCCTACTTTCGCTACAAGCACGGCTATGGCGCCGGCGACATCGACGGCGATGGTCTGATTGACATCGTCGAGCGCGACGGTTGGTGGAAGCAGCCGAAGAACTGGAACAAGAAGACCAAATGGAAGTTCAACGGTGTGCCTTTTGTCGGCAACGAGAAGGACAAGGGTGGTGCCCAGATGCTGGTCTACGATTTCAATAGTGACGGCTTGAACGACGTGGCGACGAGCCACAACGGTCACGGTTGGGGCTTGAGTGTCTACACCCAGTATCGCGACGGAGCACTCGTCGGATTTGATGAAACCCAGATCATGGGAGACAAACCTTCCGACAACGAATACGGCGTCGTGTTCTCACAGATCCACGCGCTCGATCTCGCGGATATGGACAACGATGGCGTGAAAGACATCGTGACCGGCAAGCGATTCTGGGCACACGGCCCGGGCAAGGACGCCGATCCGGATGGAGCCGCCGTGGTCTATTGGTTCAAGACCACCAAGGTTCGTCGCGACCTCGTGTTCGTCCCCTTTAAGATCCACGACAACTCCGGCGTCGGCACACAGGTCACCGCCGGTGACATCAATGGTGACGGTTTCCCGGACGTGGTCGTCGGCAACAAGAAGGGGGCGTTCGTTCACTTGAGCACGGCCAAACAGGCCAGTTGGAAGGAATACGACGCCTGGTTGCCAAAACCTCGCTGATCGAATCTTCTGGTCCGGTTGACCTGGGTCAACGCCATGAGTGACGTGCGGGGCTTCATCCGACGATTGGGACTGTGGGGCGGTCCTACGCTCGCGGTGTTGGTCTATGCCTTCATCCCTCGTGAGTATGCCGGGACCGAGGGCGAGACGGTGATTTTCGCCACAGCGGGTCGCGTGACCTTGGCGGTCATGTGCTGGATGGCCGTCTGGTGGCTCACGGAAACAGTGGAGCTTTCCACGACCGCACTGTTACCGCTCGTAATGCTGCCGATATTGGGTGCGGTTTCCATCACCGACGCTGCCGCGCCTTACGCGCACCGGCTGATATTCCTCTTCATGGGCGGATTCATGATCGCGCTGTCGATGCAACGATGGGGGCTGGACAAGCGCATCGCGCTCGCCACGTTGCGACTGGTTGGAACCAAGCCGGCCAACATGATTGCCGGTTTCATGGGAGCAACCGCGTTCCTGAGCGCTTTCATTTCGAACACCGCAACCACGGCCATGATGTTGCCCATTGCGGTGAGCGTGGTGGCGCTGCTGAAGGAGAAGGCGCCGGGGCAGGGCAAAGACTTCGGCGTGGCCCTGATGCTGGCGATTGCATATTCCGCTTCAATGGGCGGACTTTCGACCCTGGTGGGTACGCCACCCAATGCGTTTCTTGCGTCCTTCGTCGCGGATAACATCGCAGAGCCCTATCGCATGGAAATCAGCTTCGCGAAGTGGCTGATGTTCGGCGTGCCGGTGGCGCTGTGCATGTTGCCGGTCATCTGGTTGTTGCTCACCAAGTGGCTCTACCCGACGCCGACCATGCGCATCGAGGGCGGGGCGAGCTTCATTCAGGACGAGTATCGCGCATTGGGGCCGATGAAATGGGGTGAGATGGTGACGCTGGCAGTGTTCGTATTCACGGGTCTCGGCTGGGTTTCGCGTCCGTTCATCAAGGACTTCAAACTTCAAATCGGACAAACCGAATTGGAACCCTTCGCAGCGCTCAGCGATCCCGGCATTGCGATGTTGGCGGCGGTCGTGCTGTTGGTGATCCCGTCTCGCTCCGAGGAGGGTGGGGCGGTAATGAACTGGGAGACGGCGATGAAGATGCCATGGGACATCCTGATCCTCTTCGGTGGGGGCATGAGCCTCGCTACCGCGGTGAAATCAACCAAGGTCGCCGAATTCATCGGGGCGCAGGCGGGCTATCTCCAAGGCGTGCCCATGTTGGCGTTGATTCTTCTGGTGGTGACATCAGTGATCCTGCTCACCGAACTGACATCCAATCTGGCCACCACGGCCACCTTGCTTCCCGTATTGGCCGCCTTGGCGCCGGGCTTGGGCGTGCATCCTCACCTGTTGATCTTCACTGCCACGATGGCGGCCAGTTGTGCGTTCATGATGCCTGTGGCCACGCCGCCGAATGCCATCGTATTCGGTTCACGACTGGTCTCCATCCCGCAGATGATCAAGGCGGGTATCTGGCTGAACCTTGCGGGGATCATTGTCATAGCCACCTTGGCGTGGTTTCTGTTGGAGCCCGTCACGGGCATCAGTGTGAAGTGAGACAGGATGAGCGGAATCATTGGACATACAATGTATGCGATTCTTGGCGCGCAAGAAGCTGAGAAGCGGAAACTCCCAATCGGCGGCATCCTCAGAGCTCACCCTGCGAGTTACCACTGCGGTGCCTATCTGGGCTGCGATATTCAGACCATGCCGGAGGCGATCTGCGTGGATACAGGGCGAGAGATTGGCTATGGAACAGCCCCGTTGAAGCAGAGCCCGATCACCGGAGGAAAGGTGTGGCCATGGGTATTGCAGCATGGTGGCAGGAGCTATCGACCGCGGGAAATTCATCACTTGTTCTACGGTCGAACTCATGTGGTGTTCGGTTGGCAACGCAAGGATCGGGAACACACCGTTCCGTGGGATCATCTGGGCGACTACTGTGCGGATGCCGTTCGGGATGCGCTGCTCATTTATAAAGCCAATGATCGTTCACTTGCATATCTGTTCGGCTGGATGGCGCACATCGTCGGGGACAGCCTTATCAAGTCCGTTCAACCCGGTGTCGACCTTCATCTTCATGGTGGCAAATACACACCCGCGAATCGACCAATTCAGGATCTGGTCACCTTTCACGAAGTGGGGCGCAAGGAATTGAAGCTGGATTGGTTGGCGATCCTCGATGGCTTGGCCAAGACTCCGGTTGAAGATGTGCAGTTTCACTACATGCGGGTGGCGAACCGGCGGGGCGAACTCGGAGATTCCTTCGGCAATGTCTGGGCGCCCGAACACACCGGATTACTGGGCAGGGTGTTGCACGAGAACCGCCGCTATCAGGCGATACGCAATCCTCGACTGTTGAAGCAACTGGAACTGCACAAGACCAAGAACGGTTGGGACTGCGATCCAGCCCTCAACAAACAGTCACTGGGGCTTCATTACCTGGAGATGGTTGAACTGGCAAAGAAGGCGAATTTCCGTCACGCCCTCTGGCAGATCGGCAGTGCGATCGCGGATCTGTTCGTCGATGTGGTCGAACGCGTACCCGAATTACAGCGTTGACCTGTAAGGATGTAGCTACGACTCGAATTTCGATTGTCAATGGCGAGGGATCGCAGGACAAAGGCCTCATGTTCCGATTGATCTCTCTGTTCGCGGCCGTCTTCCTGTTGAAGGGCACGCTTCCGGCCGCGGATCGCCCCAACATCATCCTCATCATGGTCGACGACATGGGTTGGTCCGATCTGGGATGTTACGGAGGAGAAATAGATACGCCTCATATTGATTCGCTAGCGGAGGAGGGCATGCGGTTCACGCGTTTCTACAACAACGCAGTATGCGGTGCGACCAGGGCGTCGTTGTTGACCGGGCTCTATTGCCAACAGACCGGACATCGTGGTGATCGTTGGAATGAACCGAAGGATTTCAGCAAGTGCGTGTTGATTTCCGAAGTCATGCAGGCCGGTGGTTATCACACGTCGATGGTCGGCAAATGGCAGGGACGGAACCTCGCAGTGAAACGCGGATTCAACCGCTTCTTCGGTCCCAACTGTCGCGCCAAGATCAGTTACTGGCATGCAGTAGTCGGCAATGACTTCTACCTGAACCATCAGCCATGGAAGCATCCGAATGATTTCTTCATGACGGACGCCTTCAATGATCACGCCGTGCAATTCCTCGAAGAGGTGGCCGATGGCGAGAAACCGTTCTTTCTGTATGTCGCGTATATTGCCCCGCATTGGCCATTGCACGCTCGCGAGGAAACCATTTCCCCGTATCGCAATCGCTATCGCGAAAAGGGTTGGGATGAATGGCGTGAGACCCGGATCGCACGGCAACAGGAAATGGGGCTGCTGCCGGCCAATGCGACAATCGCACCAAAACCGAAGCACATTCCCAACTGGTCCAAGGATCCGCACAAGGCTTGGCAGGCTGAACGCATGTCGGTTTACGCGGCGCAGATCTCGAACATCGATCGCGGCGTGGGGCGATTGCTCGATGTGCTGGAGCGTACCGGGAAGGCGGACAATACCCTGATCCTTTTTCTGTCAGACAACGGCGCCGCGATTCAGGGTGGATTCAAGCCGAGCGACAGCGGATTTGGTTTTGGCCTGAAAACCAAGAACAACAAATGGCGTCGGGACGGCGGCGCGATCATTGGCGGCAGCGGGCCGGATCATTTGCCGGGCCCACACAATACGTTCGCGGGATATGGTGAAGCCTGGGCGATGACCAGCAATACGCCCCTCCGAAACGCCAAACAATCGGCTTACGAAGGTGGCATCCGCACTCCTTTGATCGCCCGCTGGCCAAACGTCACCAAGAGCAATCAGATCACCCGGCAACCCGGGCACATCATTGATGTGATGGCGACCTGCCTCGAGGTGGCCGGACTCGTATACCCGAAGAAGTTCCGCAATCGCCGGCCCATCCCCATGGAGGGCAAGAGTCTGGTGCCGATTCTTCACGGAAAAACACGGAAGGGGCATTCTGAAATCGGCTGGAAGTGTGGAAAAGGCCGGGCATTGATGGCCGGGGATTGGAAACTGGTCCGCCCGAGGGACAATCAGCCGTGGGAACTTTACAACCTGGCGTCGGACATCGGCGAGACGGACAACCTCGCGCCAAAGCATCCTGACAAAGTGGCCGACATGGCCGCCAGATACGCGGTATGGCGTCAACGAGTGGGAGCCCGTTAATCCTCATTTAATCCAGGAGGTCACCGACACACTCTTGTAAAATTCCCCGTCGCCACTATTTTCTGCCCGCGAATGACATTGGAATTCACCAAAATGAACGGAGCTGGGAACGACTTCGTTCTGTTTGACAACCGCGACGGATCGATCGATCTGACGCGCGATCAGGTGGCACAGATTTGTGACCGGCAACGTGGCATCGGAGCGGACGGGCTGATGTTGCTGGTTCCGAACCAGTCAGGCACGGCGGATTGGTCCTGGCAGTTTTACAACAGTGACGGTTCCGACGCGGAAATGTGCGGCAACGGTGCGCGTTGCTTTGCCCGCTATATCCAGAAAACTGCCGGAGCCGAGGACGGTCTCAGCTTTGAAACAGTTGCGGGCGTGATCAAGGCCAGCTTCGACGGCGAGCGAGTGACCGTGAACCTCACCCCGCCTGAGGATCTGCGGTTGGGTGAAAAGATCACTCTTTCGACCGGTGAAACCGAAGTGCATTCCCTGAATACAGGAGTTCCGCATGCGGTGGTGTTTGTGCCGGACGCGGATCAGGTGATGGTTTGTGATCTGGGCAGGGAAATCCGCTTCCACGATCATTTTGCACCGAAAGGCACCAATGTGAATTTTGCGCAGGTGCTAGAGCCAGGAAGGATCCGGGTTCGCACGTATGAGCGTGGCGTGGAGGGCGAGACCCTTGCTTGCGGGACGGGCGTGTCAGCGGCGGCCATGATCGCCAGTCGCGTTCATGGTTTTTCGTCCCCCGTGCAGGTTCGTGTGCAGGGCGGCGACGATCTGGAGGTGAGTTTCGAAGATCAGAACGGCGGTTTCGCGAACGTGAACCTGTCCGGTCCGGGCGACTTTGTGTTCACCGGGAAAATCAATCTTTGAGTGCGTCCGCCCAGTTGTTAGGCTCCGCACCCTCAAATGAAGACCAAGTGGACAGGAACCTATACCGCCCTCGTTACGCCCTTTACGCGTGACAACAAGATCGATGAAGCGGCCTTTGAAAAGCTGATCAAGGCCCAGATCAAAGGCGGGGTCGATGGAGTGGTTCCGGTGGGAACGACCGGCGAATCGCCGACCTTGGACATGGAGGAACACATCCGCGTGATCCGTCTGGCGGTGGAGTTGTCGGCCGGCAAACTCAAGGTGATGGCCGGTGTCGGCGCCAATTCCACCGATGAGGCGATCGAACTGACCCAGGCGGCCGATGACGCCGGGGCGGATGGTTTGCTGCATGTCGCCCCGTATTACAACAAGCCTTCTCAGGATGGATTGTTCCATCATTTTCATGCGGTAGCCCGCATTACGCGACTGCCCATCATTCTGTACTCGATCCCGAGCCGTTGCGGCGTCGAGATCGGTGTGGACACGATCGATCGCCTCGCGCACGACAGCGTGAACATTGTCGGGATCAAGGAAGCCGGTGGCACACCCGATCGGGTCAGCGAAATCCGCAATCGGATGGGCAAAAACTTCTACATCCTCTGCGGGGACGATGCCTTGACGCTGCCGTTCATGTCCGTTGGCGCGCATGGCGTGGTGAGCGTGGCCTCAAACATCATCCCCAAGGAGATCAACCACATGGTACGCGCCTTCGAGATGGGCAAAGCGGACGTCGCGTTGAAGCTGCACGCCAAGTATTACGAGTTCTTCAAGACGCTTTTCATTGAGACCAATCCCGTGCCGGCCAAAGCCGCACTGACACTCCGTGGTGAAATGCGCGATGGCGTGAGATTGCCTCTGGTCTCCATCAGCACGAGCAATCGCAAAAAGCTCGAAAAGGTGATGCGCACCGCCGGCATCCTTAAGTAACTTCCATGACCAAAGTAATCATCAATGGCCACAAGGGCCGGATGGGGCAGGCACTCATTTCGTGCGCCGATGCCTTGAACGATTTCGAAGTCGTCGGGCAGGTGGACCAAGGAGACGAACTGTCGGCGGTGATCGACAACTGCGACGTCGTCATTGATTTCAGTTTCCATGAAATCACCCTCCCCACGGCAAAGCTCTGCGCCGAGAAGGGCAAAGCCGTGATCATTGGTACGACCGGGCACTCCGACGAAGTGCGCGCGGAAATCATCGCCCAATCCAAGAGTGTCCCCATGGTGTGGGCCTCCAATTTTTCCACCGGGGTGAACACCCTCTTCTGGCTCACCCGCAAGGCGGCGGAGGTACTCAATGAAGGTTTCGATCTCGAGGTGATCGAAATGCATCATCGTCTCAAGCGGGATGCCCCCAGTGGCACAGCCGGCACCTTGCTCGAAATTCTTCGAGACGTGCGCCAACAGGGTAAGGAAGTGGTTAAGCATGGCCGCGAAGGCATCGTTGGAGAACGCACAGACGAAGAAATCGGCATGCACACGCTCCGAGGCGGCGACGTCGTCGGAGATCATACTGTCATGTTTTCTGCCATCGGCGAACGTTTCGAACTCACCCATAAGGCATCGAGCCGCAATACGTTCGCGAATGGTGCCTTGCGCGCAGCCAAGTGGGCCGTCACTCAGGAGCCGGGCATCTACGACATGCAGGACGTGCTTGGTCTGAAATGAGGTGAATTACGCGACGAGAGCGCACTCCGGTTTAGCTGGATCGGTGGACGATGGGGAATTGCTCCGTGACGGATTCTGCCAGATTAGAGAGCTTCTGAACTCGGCAGAACTGGTATCACTGCGAACGGCGATCTATGTTGATCTTCGTGATCCCATCGCCGAATCGGCGAATCGGAGAGGCTTGCTTGATCGTTCTCCTAACATTGCTGAATTGGCTGCCAGCACGCGGGTTAAAGCGTTGTTGAACGAACTGGCTGACGGATCATGGTTTGCGGTTCGGGCGGTCCTGTTCGACAAGACTCCCGAAGCAAACTGGCATGTCCGTTGGCATCAGGATCAGACGATTGCTGTTCGAAAGCGGCTGGAAGTCGACGGATTCGATGGTTGGTCGGAAAAGGAAGGGGTCTGTCACGTACAGGCGCCGGCAGAAGTGTTGGAGAACATGCTGTCACTCAGGCTGCATTTGGACGATGCGGGTACGGACAATGGCGCCTTGCAGGTTTTGCCCGGCTCTCATGCGTCCGAGAAACTGACCGAGCGAAGTCGGAGGGGGAGCAGGGGAGAAGGGACGGAAATTCTTTGCACGGCCAGAGCGGGCGACGCCCT
>JAYPXF010000114.1:0-6763 GCA_038154405.1 Verrucomicrobiales bacterium
ATCTGGCCCTCAGAGTCGCCGAGGGTCATCTGGTTGGAAACCTGGAACACATGGCCATGCGCTTCCGTGCCTTCGCCGTAAAGACCCCGCACGGCATGACCAAGCTTGGTGACCGAGTTGATGATCTTGTTGATCTGCTCGGACAGGACCAGACCGGGCAGGTGAAGCATTGCACTGACCCGGATGGCCGTTCCGAGATTCGTGGGACACGCCGTCAGATAACCCAGCTCATCGGAGAAGGCGTAATCCAGTTTCGATTCCAATGCCGAATCGAGCGCGTCGACTTCGGTCCATGCATCCGAAAGATTCAGGCCGGACTTCAACACCTGCATGCGCAGATGATCCTCCTCGTTGATCATCACGCAGATGGATTCATCCTGGTTGAACACCACCCCGCTGCCGGCGCCCTTGGCGGCGTGTTCGCGACTGATCAGATGCCGTTCTACCAGCGTCTGTTTCTCCATGGAATTGAGTTTGTCCAATGAACTCGAAAATGCGCCGTCCAATTGCGGCAGCGATTCGACCGCCGGACGGATGAGTTCCAAGGTCTTCACCCGGTCGTTCTTCTTGGCCCAGGTGGGGAAGAAGTGACCGGTCAGATTGCGGGCCAGGCGGATGCGGCTGGACATCACAATGCGATCCTCGGACGCCGAACCTTCGCTGGCTACGAAATGAGAGGTCAGAAAATCTGCGAGTTTCATTCCTTCGTTTCCTCTGCGCCGACCTTCAACGCCTTGATCTGATCACGCAAATCGGCGGCGCTCTCAAAATCTTCAGCGGCGATCGCTTTCTCGAGTTTTTTCTCAAGCGATTTGATGCGTTTGGCCTGACTGCTCCCGCGACGGCGCGAGGGCGTCTTGCCCGTATGGGTTAGCCCCTTGTGCATCGACTTGAGCAGGGCATCCAATCCGGCGGAGAACGCCTGATAACAATCGGGACAGCCGAACCGGCCGGCCTTCTTGAAATCAGCGTTGGTGTAGCCGCAGGTGGGGCACTTGAGATCACCGCCGGCGGCCTCTTCCATCTCCTGCGAAGCGCCCAGTCCCAGCAGCATGTCAGCCAATGAGAAACCCGTCGGATCGCCCACGCCCTTTTCCTTGGAACACTCCTCGCACAGATCGACCTTCTGCATTTTCTCACCCACGATCTGGGTGAGGTGCACGGTGGCCTCGTTCTCTTTGCAGACGTTGCACTTCATCGGGCTTTAGATCGGCTCGCCGGTCGAATTGGTCAAGCGATGATATTCTTTGATCAGCTTCTTGGAGAGCTTGCCCGGACGGCCCGTGCCGATCTTGCGGCCGTCGACCTTCACAACGGGGATCAATTCGGCTCCGGTCCCGGTCAGGAAACACTCGTCGGCGTTGTAGATGTCGTAGCGGGTGAGGTTGGTTTCCTCGACCGCGCAGCCCTCCGCCTCGGCCAGCTCAATCGCCACGCCGCGTGTGATCCCGTAGAGCGCCCCGGCATACAGCGGCGGGGTGAACAATTTCCCTTCCTTCACGATGAACACGTTGTCGCCCGTGCATTCCGCCACATAGCCGTCGGCGTTCAACATGAGCGCCTCCTGCATGCCGGCATTCAACGCCTCGATCTTGGCGAGGATGTTGTTCAGATAGTTGAGCGACTTGATCGCCGGGTTCACGGCGTTGTGCAGATTGCGCGTGGTGGGCACGGTGATGATGTCCATGCCCTTCTTGTAGAGCGCGGGCGGGTAAAGCTGGATCTTGCCGGCAATGATGATCACCGATCCCTTGGGGCACTTGAACGGATTCAACCCGAGCGTGCCGACACCGCGCGTGACGACCAATCGGATGTAGGCATCGCGGAGCTTGTTGCGACGGCAGGTCTCGACCGTGGCCTTCATCAACTCCTCATGCGTCATGGGAATGTCCAGCATGATCGCCTTGGCCGAGTAGAACAGCCGGTCGATGTGTTCCTTCAGGCGAAAGACGCGGCCGTTGTAGGCACGAATGCCTTCAAACACTCCGTCGCCATACAGGAGACCATGGTCGAACACCGACACCTTGGCCCTGTCTTCATCCACAAATTTTCCGTCCAGAAATACCTTCATTTCCCAAAAGCCTGCGAACAGTAGGTGAACGCCCACGGGGCGGCAACCAAGGAATTGAAAACCGGAACAGGCGGTGTGTGATTGAGAAAGATGACAGCTGAAGCAAGGTGATCAGTAATCCCTGGTCGGCAAAAGGTCTTTCTTGCGCCAGCTCTGATGATTGCAGACCGGTTGCTGATTACTCGTTCATGATTTGCCGCCCAGTATGATCAGGCGTGACCGTGTGGTCTTTTCGCGGGGTGGCTTTCTGCACGGCGATCTGTAACCTTTTGCCGCGATCCCCGTTGCAACCCGCAGATGTTCGACGAGACCGAACCGCCGACACCGCCCCCATTAAAGCGCAGGTGCGAAGAATGCGGCACGCCGCTTCCGCCAGACGCACCGGGCGACGTCTGTCCGGCCTACCTCCAGGCGATCGGTCAGGAGGCGGGTGAGGAAGGTGATGAAGAGGGAGCAACGATCACGGCCGGAAGCGGCGGATCCACCGTAACGTCCTCATCGCCCGTCTTCAAATCGACGAACAACCTGAGCACGGGTCAACAGTTCGGCGAATACCGGATCGGCAAGGGCGGCATGGGTGAGGTCTACGAGGCCGAGGATGTGGAAAGCGACCGGCAGGTCGCCATCAAGGTGCTCGGCACACGGATAGATTCACCGGAAGCGCGGAAACGTTTCCTGCGTGAGGGACAAATGGCCGCCGCCATCAATCATCCCAACAGTGTCTACATCTATGGCACCGAGCAAATTGACGGATAGTAGGTCATCTCCATGGAACTGGTCGGTCAGGGCACGTTGAAGGACAAGCTCAAGGATAAGGGCGAACTTTCAGTCGGGGAAGCCGTCGATGACATCCTGGAGGTGATCGCCGGTCTCAGTACCGCGCATGACAAGGGCGTGCTTCATCGCGACATCAAACCGTCCAACTGCTTTGTCGACCGCGACGGCTCGGTGAAGGTCGGCGACTTCGGGCTCTCGGTTTCCTCCATCGCACATGAGAACACGCAGTTGACCATGACCGGCGCGGTGATGGGCACGCCCGCTTTTGCTTCGCCGGAACAGCTGCGCGGCGATCCGCTCGATATTCGTTCCGACATCTATTCCGTCGGTGCCACACTCTATTACCTGCTCTGCGGTAAACCGTAATGAACGCCGCGTTGATCATCTTCACGATGTTCACCGTGATTCCCGGACTGCTGGCCGCGTTGCTTTTCCGTGGTGGTGCCGCCTTGCGGTTGCTCGGTCTGACCATTGTCACCAGGGATGGACGTCTGGCCGCCCGGTGGCGCGTGTTCCTGCGCAATCTCATCGCCTGGGGCCCGTTCTCGCCGTCGTAGGGGTCAGCCTCTACCGCCGCCAAGGCATGGTTGAAATCAGTTGGGAACTCCTTGCCGGCTTCGTCATCTACGTCATCTGCACGGTGGTGGCTTTGGCTCGGCCGTCGCGCGGTGTGCAGGACGTGATCGCCGGTACCTGGGTTGTTCCGCGCTGAGCAACAGGCTGCGAGGATTCTAACCGAAGAAAACCTTCTCGGCAGTCTTCCGGAGCATCCATTCCTTGTCAGTCGCGCTGAGGAAATCCAATCCATCCTGCACGAGGGCGATCGATGATCCGTAGCCCTGACCTTCTGCTGACTGAAACGGACAGTCGCTCGCCCACATCAGGCGTTCCGCACCGAAGGCATCCCGCAATTGCCGGATCATCGGGCCGAGATCGGTATAGGGAGGCATCTTTGCGCCCAAGGCGTAAAAGGCCGAAGTCTTCACGTGAACGTTCTTGAAACGGGCGAGCTTGAGCAGTTGATCCAACTGCGCCTGATCCACGGAACCACGCATGCCGATCCGCGCGAAGTGATCGATCACAACCGGCGTTTCCGGGAATCGCGCGCACATCTTGTCGACATTGGGCAACGCATCCGGGTCGGCAAGCAGGCACATCGCCAGGCCTTCGTCGGCACCGGTTTTCCACATTTCCGCCATGCCCGCCGATCCAGCCCATTCGTCGGAGTTCTTGAGATTGGTGTAGAGCCGGAACCCGCGCACACCATCCTCGGCCAGTTGTCGCATGCGGCCGCTGACCCCCGCCTGACTCTCATCGACTATGGCAACACCGCCGAACACGCCGGCGTGCTTCTTCATCATGTCGACCATGTAGGAGTTGTCGAATTTGTAGAAACTCATCTGGATCAGCACGATCCGTGTGACGCCATGCGGACGGCACTGCGCGAACAATTCCTCCGGCGTATAGCTTGCCGGTTTCATCCGCGCTTTCGTGTATCCCTCTGCCAACGGGTAAGCGACGGTGTCCGGCGTCCAGACGTGGACATGGGCGTCGATCCAACCACGGTTGTGCGGCAACGTGCTGCATCCGGTGGCGATTCCCGCCGCGGCGGCGGAGGTGGTCATGAGGAATTCTCGGCGAGCGGTGTTCATGGGAGATGATCCAGCGGGAGGTGGCTGAAAAATGCAATTTGGAAAACCATCAGCGCTTCTTCAACTCACCCAGCATTTCGAGCAGGTGTTTGACGATGATGACGGAGGAGTTCTCCTCCACGACGCAGGTTCCCAGCCAGGTCTCGTAACCACCGAGCTTGTGCTGCTCGGGTGTGGGCAGGTAGCCATGGCGACCGTTGGCGAGACCGATGACCATGGTCTGTTGGAACGGGCTCTCTGCCTTCAGCTCCAGACCGATCTCGACCAGGGTCTCGAAGGGGATTCCGACCACGGCGATGTCGCCGATGCGGATCGCCTGCAGCTTGATGGTCAATGATTCCGGTCGTTCGAATGCGCGGATCGTGCTGCGGGCGTAGTTCTGTGCCAGACGTGGCAGCTTGGCGATCTCGTCCTTGCCCTTGATCGCCGCCACGCGCTTCGCCTCCGCCAGTTGGGCCGCTGTCGGTTTGCGATACTTCAGATCGATCTCGCGTTCGATCATGCCGACCAGCGGGTCTCGCCGGTAGTTGTTGATCTTCTTTGATGCGAACCACGCGGCGTCCGCCGTCTTGGTCGCCACGATGCGCACCTGTTCAAACTTTTCGCGCGGCGGCCGCACAACCGTGAACGGGATGTTGTTGATGTCGCCGGAAGCGCCGTTGGACATCATGGCGACGAAGTTCTTGTCGCCCCGCATGCGCACCGGCATCAGCCGGGCAAACTCCCCGAAGTAATCCGCCGACACCTAGCCGCGCGGAATGGCGCCGACGTAGTGCAGGGCGTAGTTGGCAAAGAGCGCCAACGGCCGACGCCGATGGTTTTGCACGTTGATGATCATCACATCCGGATCCGTCGGCCCGGCCGCACGATCGAGCACGGCCGGACTGCGCCCCGGATTCATTTTCACCGCGTCCATCTCGCCAAACGGATTCAAAGGCATCTTGCCCGGTTTGAGATGCCAGCGACGGTTGAAGACCTCTTCCGGCAAAGCGTGTAGCGCAGCGGCGACCTGGGCGGGTTGCCGGGCGGCGTGCGCGTCGATGATCGCCTGCGCGATTCCGTTCACGAACCGGATCCGGTAGGCCACTTCCGGCTTGGGACCTGTCTTGTAGCTCGTGCGGACGCCACTGTGCGTATGCGTCGATGCGACCAGCATATGATTGGTGGCAATGCCGGTCTTGGCCGCCGCCAGCGCCTTTGCTTCATCCAGCGCCTCCGGTGACGCACTCAGGGTGTCGGCGACCACCATCGCGATCTTGTTCGCACCGTCATCGAACACCAGCGCCCGGGCGTGCAACAGGTCGTGCGCATTGGTGGCATAGTTCGCGCTGAAACCTCCGGGCATGTTCACGGGAAACACTTGAGGCGTGATGTCTGCCGCCGCAGCGCCGGCGCGGAGTTGGACGGCCGCAGCGCCGGAAACCACTCCCGCGAGCAAAAGTACAACGATCGATCGAATGGGATTCATGAGGCCGGATCATCCGCGGGGCGCTGCGTGGGCGCAACAGCTATTGCCAAGCCGGGGCGGGAATGGAGAATGTCGCGCGACGCGTGAGCGAATCCCCGGACAAAACACCGACTCCAGAAGAACGGTCGCAGTGGGAGCCATGGTTTCAACCCCGTGCATTCGCGCTCGGGTTGGCCGGCCTCGTAATCGTTTCCTGGTGGGAGGTGTTGTTCGGCTTCGGCACCTTTGCCTTGGGAGACTTCGATGTGTTTGGATATCCGCTGGCGCACTATCACCGCGAGAGTTTCTGGCGCGGCGAAATCCCGCTCTGGAATCCCCACAACAACTGCGGTCTGCCGTTCCTCGCGCAATGGAACTCACTCGTGCTTTACCCGCCTTCGTTGTTCTACGTGCTGTTCCCGTTGTCCTGGTCGCTCGGCATGTTCTGCGTACTGCATCTCTATGCGGGCGGACTGGGCATGTATTTCCTCGCCCGCCACTGGACGGGGCACACTCTGGGAGCGGCGGTTGCCGGAGTGGCCTTCGCCTTCAGCGGACTGACGCAAACGGCATTGATGTGGCCGAACAACAGTGCCGCCCTGGGGTTGCTGCCTTGGGTGTTGTTGCTGGTGGATGCCGGATGTCGGAACGGTGGCAGGACGTTGTTGCTCGCCGTGCTTGTCGGAGCGCTGCAAATGCTGACCGGTGCCCCGGAGATCATTCTGTTCACTTGGGCATTGGCGGGGCTGCATCTGTTCTTCCTTTCAACGACAGCGGATTCCGCCTCGCAGATTTGGAAACGATTCGGTCTGCAGG
>JAYPXF010000114.1:6773-20115 GCA_038154405.1 Verrucomicrobiales bacterium
ACGAGAGCGGGCGCTATGCAAATGCTGACCGGCGCTCCGGAAATCATTCTTTGCACCTGGTTGGTTGTGCTGCTGAACCTTGTTTTTGGATTGTCCGGATCCGATCAAGTTGTGCCGTGGAAAACGAGCCTGCCCCGACTTGGCTTCATGGTAGTGCTGGTGAGCGGTCTCTGCGCCGCGCAACTGATTCCCTTTTTCGAACTCCTGGAGCAATCGCAGCGCGACGCGAGTTACGGCGATGAGCGTTGGGCCGCCGGACCGTTTGTCTGGGCGAACTACCTGGTGCCCCTGTTCTGTCGATCAGCAATGGGTGATTTCCACCTACGGCGGCATCACCGTGCTCTTTCTGGCCTTGGTCGGCGGATTGCGCATTCGCGAACGATCCACGATCGGATTGTCGGTAATCGGTTTGACCGCCCTGATTCTTGCGATGGGTGCCAAAGGCGGGCTGTATGCACTGTTGGAGAATGTGATCCCGCTCGGCGTGATGCGTTACCCGGCGAAGTTCCTGTTGTTTGTGTCGGTTGCGCTGCCGTTGCTGGCGGCGTTTGGGATTCGCGAGATTCTCGGTTCCCGCCAGTTCGCCGTAGGCCTGGGCATTACGGTGGTCGGTTGGTCCGTCGCCGTGCTGCTGATTTGTGCATTGCCCATCCCGGAGGAAGATCCCATCGCGGCTTTGACAAACGGATTCGTTCGGCTCGCATACCTTGGCATCGGGATCTTTTTCCTGCGCACCACCGGCGACAACCGCGCGCGAACCGTGCATCGATGGACGGCGGCACTGTTGGTCGGTGCCATCTGGGCGGATCTGAAATCTCAGCAGCCAAGTCTGACACCGGCCGTGGATCGGCAGGTTTACGACACGCAGATTCCGATGCTGAAGGATCTGAAGCCGCGGCCAGTCCATGGAACCGGACGCGCCGCCCTTACCACCCGCGCGCTGTCCGAATTGCGGCGCAAAACGCTGCCGGATCTGAACGAGACCACCGTGCTTCATCGCATCGGGATGTATGACAATCTCAATCTGCTGGACGGACATTCCAAAATCGACGGCATCTACTCGCTCTATCTGTCCCGCCAACAGGCCGCCGAATCCATGTTGCCGGTGGAGATGGATCACCTGCGCGAACCGATGGCGGACTTCCTTGGCGTAAATCAACAGCCATCGGCGACCAACATCTTTCATTGGCAACCGCGAACCAACGCCATGCCGTTGATCACCGCCGGTCAGGCGCCGGTGTTCCTCAATGACAATGACACGATGGGGTTGATGTTGTCCGAGCAGTTCGCTCCACGGACGCAGGTGCTGTTGCCGCTCTCAGCAAAGGAGAGTGTGGCGGCTTCCACAGATCTGCCTGCCCTAGTGAAGGTGGAAGAGCTTCACCCACACCTGATTCGTTTTCGCGTGCACGCCACCACCAACACCATGGCCGTGCTCTCCCAGGCGCAGTTCCATCCTTGGGAGGCGCGGGTGAACGGCGAACCTGCACCCATCGTAATGGCCAACCTCGCCTTTCAAGCCGTCGCGGTTCCGGCCGGTGAGAGCGTGGTCGAACTGACCTACAACGACCGCGGATTCCGGCTGGGCGCAATCATCTCCATTCTCTCGCTGATCCTCACCGGCTTGCTTTGGTGGAAAAGCGGCCCACAATCCGGCCGCGATTCCGTCACCACGACATGAGCAAACCCGAGAATGATTCCTGCAACGAGACCGCCCGGTGGTTCACGCCGCTGCGGGTCGGGTTGTTGATGGCCCTGTTGTTGACG
The DNA here is from genome assembly GCA_038154405.1 of Verrucomicrobiales bacterium. Lineage (GTDB taxonomy): Bacteria > Verrucomicrobiota > Verrucomicrobiia > Limisphaerales > JAYPXF01. The sequence continues at coordinate 8,541 of JAYPXF010000114.1, forward strand.
GCCTTGTTCCCGGGAATCGTGGCCGGCACTTCAACCTTCTTTCGTTCGGATTACGGCGTGATCGGTTATCCCGCTTTGGCGCACGTCGCGGACAGCGCGCGCATGATGAAGTTCCCGTTGTGGACCCATCTCAGCAACTGCGGCGCGCCATTCTTCGCGCAATGGGGGACGATGTGTCTTTACCCGGGAAATCTGTTCTTCATCTTCCTGCCGATGCCCTGGTCGCTCGGCGTGTTCTGCCTGGGGCACCTCTGGCTGGCGGGCATGGGGATGTATTTCCTCGCGCATGACTGGACCCGCAATCGAGTTGCGGCAGCCTTCGCCGGCGTGGCTTTCACGCTTGGTGGCGCGACCTTGTCGTCACTAGTGTGGCCGAACTACTGCGTGGCCATCGGCTGGATGCCGTGGCTGGTGTATCTGGCGCAACGCGGCTGGCGTGAAGGCGGTCGCTGGATTCCGCTGGCCGCTCTGGCCGGCTGGATGCAGATGCTCGTCGGCGTGCCGGAAGTCGTGCTGCTGGCCTGGATTCTGATCGGCGTGCTTTGGCTGCTGGAACGAAAGGAGGTTGCCGATCCGAATCGTTGGTTGCGCGCCGGGCCGATCATGGTGTTGCTGGTCGCGACGCTTTCTGCCGTGCAGTTGATACCGTTCTTCGATCTGCTGGATCAATCGCAACGCACGCCGGAATTCCGTGATCAACGCTGGCCCATGCCGATCTGGGGCTGGGCGAACCTCTTTGTGCCGCTGTTTCACTACGGGGCCACGGACGACGGACTGTTCATGCAGCAGGGACAGTATTTCCTGACCTCGTATTATCTGGGGCTCGCCGTGATGGCTTTCTCGTTCCTCGCTGTCTGGCGCTGTCGCGACAAACGCGTATGGGCGGTGACCGGTCTGGCGGTCTTCGCCCTGATCATGGCGCTCGGTCACAAGGGCCTTCTCTACACGGTCGTTGTGAACGTGATACCCGGCGCGGGCATTGCGCGTTACCCGATCAAGTTCGTAATGCTGGCTGCCATGCTGTTTCCGCTGCTTGCCGCGGTCGGCATGGCCCGCTTCATGGCGGATACGGCGGAGAAAAACGATCGGCGCTTCCGCGACATAACCGCCATCGTCGTGGCGGTGATCATCGAGGTGCTGTTGCTGGTCGTGTTGGCGCACATGAATGAGAACCAATTGGACAAGCTGGATGTCCTTCGCACGAACACCGCCGGCCGGCTCATTCTGTTCGGTCTCTTCATTCTCGCCTTTCTGAAGGGAACGAATCCGGAGATCGCCGTCCGTTTGCGCCGCATCTATCTGGGATTGGCATTGCTGTTTCTGGGCGCGGATCTGGCGACGCACATACCGAATCAGAATCCGACGATTCCCGCCGGCACTCTGGCCCGCGAGTTTCCGGTCGATGAGCAGATGGTTCGTCCACGTTTCAACGGTTCGCTGCAGCGCGCCATGATCACGCCGGAGGCGGAGATCCAGCTGCTCACCAGCGCGATCACACCGTGGGAGATGAACATCGTCAGCAAGCGGCTCGCGCAATGGTCGAACCTGAATCTCGTGGAAGGCGTAGCCAAGGTGAACGGCTCCATGACTCTGCGGCAGGGTTTTCAGAATGAAGTCCAGTCCGCGCTCTATCCGCGGGAAGGCGCGGCGCCGGCAGCGGAAGGACTCAAGGATTTCCTCGGTGTCCACTGGATCACCCATCCGACGAACGTGATCGGCTGGATCGAACGAGACAGTGCGTTGCCGCTCGTCACTTCCGGACAACGCGCCGTCGTTTCCTCGCAATCGTCGAACGTCATCGCGCATCTGGTGTCGACCAACTTTGCGCCGCGCGAAGAGGTTTGGATCGCGGCGGACGAATTCCCGTTTGCACAGGAGACCTACGAAGAGACGGTGAAGACATCGGTCACCAATTTCATTCTCGGCAATGCACAACTGCAGTTCGAGATCACCGCCCACCAACCGACGCTGGCGGTGATCGCCCACTCCTACAATCGAAACTGGGTTGCGTATGTGAACAGTGAGCCGCGACCGATTCATCGCGCCAACCATGCCTTCCAGGCGGTGGAGGTTCCGGCGGGCCGATCGTTCGTGACACTGCGTTATGAGGATGCGCCGTTTGTAAAAGGCTTTGCGATTTCGCTGAGCGCGTTGTTGATCTGTCTGGTATGGCTGGGCCGCGCCTGGCGTCGCCCGCCGAAGGAAGCGGCCGCATGAGCGCGGCGGAACAAAAGGCGGACTGGTTCACCACCCGGCGTTTCACGTTGATCCTCGGCGCGATGCTGCTGCTGAGCAACTGGCCGGTGTTGCTCGGCGACCAGGCCTGGTTTTATCGCGACTACGGGTTCCTTGGTTATCCCTTCGCCTTCTTCAACAAGCACATGCTGCTGGCCGGGGAGTTTCCGTTCTGGAACTCGTTGATCCACTGCGGCGTTCCTCATTTCGCGCAGTGGAACACGATGGTGCTTTATCCGGGCTCGTTGATCTACGTGTTGTTTCCGATGCCATGGTCGCTGGCGTGGTTTTGTGTCCTTCACATCCTGCTGGGAGGCGTCGGCATGTTTCGTCTCGGCGTTGCGCGGACGGAGTCGGGATTTGCCGGCGCGGTCGGTGGCACGGCCTTCGCGTTCTGCGGCATGTTGCTCGGCAGCATCATTTACCCGAATTATCTCGTCGCGTTCGCATGGATGCCGTGGATGTTTCTCGTGCTGCCCGGCGCCTTGGATAAGGGCGGGCGCGAGGTTGTGCGACTCGCGATTTTCAGTTCCCTGCAAATGCTCAGCGGAGCGCCCGAACTCATTCTCATGACTTGGGTGCTGATCGCGGCCATCGCCATCGCGACCGCGAGAACGAAGGTCGCTTGGAACCGGGCACCGTTGTTAAACTTCGTTTCTGTCGTCGTGTTGATCAGCGGTCTCTGCGCATTTCAACTGCTTCCGTTTTTCGAACTGCTTGGCCATTCGCAACGAACCGAGTCGACGGGAACGGGATTCTGGTCCCTGCCGGCGTGGGGATCGATCAACCTGACACTGCCGATGTTCGGCAGTTTCAGGACGGTTCAGGGCGTGCATGTTCAGGCTGGTCAATCGTTTCTGCCATCGGTGTATCTGGGAGTGGTCGCATTGGCACTGGCAGTTCACGGGCTGCTTCGTGGCACACAGAAAGATCGATTGCTGCTGGGCGCGTTTGGCCTGGTCGCCCTGCTTCTGTCCTTTGGTCACGCGTTCGTACTTTACCCCTTGCTGGAAGCGCTCGCTCCGGTCGGCTTTGCGCGTTTCCCCGTGAAGGCGCTGCTGCCGTTGGTCTTCATCGTGCCGGTGCTGGCGATGTATGGAGTTGTCTCATGGGGCAACTCCGATTCGATCGCCGGCTCGCGACGATCCGTATGGCCCGGTCCGGTCATCGTGGGCGGAATACTCCTGTGCGGCATCGGTTGGACGCAGGTGGTTCCGTTGTTCGAAGCCGAACGCACAGCAACCATTATGAACGGCCTGATACGCATCGGCGTGTTGCTTGTCGCCGTGCTCCTACTCCGGATGGTGTTAATTGAGCGCCTCCGACGCTTGGGACAGCTGGGTCTGTTGGCGGTCATATGGATGGACGGCACGCTGCATCTGCCCGTGTTGAATCCCACGATCACGGCCGAAGCCTTTCAACCGAACCTGGTGCGTGAATTCCATGCTGAAACGTTTCAACCGCCACCCGCCCTCGGTACCGGTCGTCTGATGGTTAGCACGGAAACCGAACACGCCCTGCATACCCGGATGGTGCCGGGCTTCTTCGAAGACTTCATGGGTCAACGTCTCGCGCAATGGGGAAATCTGAATCTGCTCGACGGTATGCCCAAAATGAACGGTGCGGCGACCTTGGTTCCCCGCTGGGCCAACGGGCGCGAGATACAGCTGTACTCGAATCCCGGTCTGGAAAAACCGGGCCAATCAGACCTCGGGATGTCGACCGTCCAGTACCTGACCAAACCCGGTCAGTTTACGCATTGGCAGCGGATTGAAGATTCTCGCCCCGTGGTCGATGGGCGCGGCGTGGCGGTGATATCCAATCTGCGATTCAGCAATGGCAGAATCGCTTTCCAATACGCCGCAAAAGAAGCGGTTCATTTGAAGATCGTCGAGACATACCACCCGGCTTGGGAAGCGCACTTCGACGGTTCCGTGTCATCGCCCGAGCTTGCGTCGGACGGGTTCATGACACTTTGGGTGCCGGAGGGTGAAGGCGAAGTGGTGTTGAGTTATTCAGACCGCATTTTTCTCCTCGGTGGTATTGGTTCCCTTGTATTTGCGGTTTTCTGCTTCTTTCTGTGGCGCCGAGACGCGTCGTCGCAAAATTGACGACAGTTGTCGGAGATTTTCCCTCAAGTGAATCCGTGCGGCTGCCGATTCATTCTTCAGCCGCAGCTGTCCGCACGGATGCTCACAGCAAACTACCATGAACGCGACACTTGCCCGCTCCGCTTCTGCTTCAGCAACCGAAAAGCCGGCCGCCATGGGCCGGATCCTCGTCGTCGACGACAGCGTGGTCAACCAGCGCCTCTCGGTCGCGCTGTTGAAACAACGTGGCTACGAGGTCGAGGCCGTGGGCAACGGCAAGGAGGCCGTCCGCGTCCTTTGCGAGGAAGCCAAGCACTACGATGTGGCGCTCATGGATTGTCATATGCCGGAGATGGACGGCTTCGAAGCCTCCGCACAGGTCCGCGCGCACGACGGGCCCAACCGCAACAACATCATCATCGCATTGACCGGCACGTTGGAGGAGACGCAGATGATCAACTGCAACAACTCCGGCATGAACGACTACCTCGACAAGCCGATGAAGATCGACGCGTTCGAGAGTTCCTGGAAACGCTGCCGCGAGGAGTTGGAGCCGCCGGAGGAAAAATCGAAAGCGGAAGAAACGAGTGCGCAACGCGCGCCGTTCTGGGATGACAAACGCCTCGAAAAGCTGCGCGTCACCATGGGCGACGATGCCGACACGTTCATCGCCGACATGATTGAAATGTTTCTGGAAGACGTTCCGAACCAATTGGAAGCCATCCTGGGCGCCATTGAAGCCCGGAACGCATCGGAACTTCGCGAATCCGCCCATCGCGTGAAAGGTGCCAGTACCAACATCGGTTTGGTTCGCGTCGCCGATGTCGGGCTCACGCTCGAAGACATGGGCAAGGCCGGCGAACTCGAAGGCGCCGTGTACTGGTTCAAGCGCCTGAAAGGACTGACCAACCAGGTCAGGGACAAAGCCCGTGAAGAACTCGGGTTGGACATTCCGTCCTGACATCTGGAAGTGGAGGGAACCGCCCCGTCGGTTCCGCCTCAGTGTCAAAGTAGCCAGCGATTCCAAACCGGCATCGGCGGAGCCGGTTCGACGAGACTCACGGCCAAGCGATGCCCTCCATCGACCGCCGCGTTCAACGGAGCTGCTTTACAGCCTCGTCAATGCGGGTCATGAACTTTCCCGAGATCTGGTTCATTCGGCACCAGTTCCGCAATTCATCGAATCCTTGGAAATCGCGTTTCAACGCCCGGCAGATCAGGAGGATCACGGTTGCGTCCTTCTGATAGGGACGGCCCTTGGCCGACACGTTTCCACCGGGCACGGGAATCGCCAACGGCTCCAGAATCTTCAATGCCTAGTCGACCTCGTCGCCATTCCGCAGGATATCCGTGGCTCGGATCAAATCGTGCAGCCGGTCATCGGGAACCTCCCGGCGAAACCACTCCGCGTTTTCCATGACCGCGTAGCGTCGCCCGGCCTTGAGTTGAAAGTGCGCCAGGTGCACGCGGACGGTTCCTGAATACCGCTTCGCGAGCACGGCCTCCATCGCCTTGATGGCGGCATCATATTCCTGCTGGTCGGAACGCTCGTAACAATAGAATGTCAGCGCCTCGAAAGGTTCCTCCAACAGGGATCGCTCCATCAACTGCAGTCCGACCTCGCGTCGACCGGCCACAATCTCGCTCAAACCCAGCCAGAACCAGGCGACGGATCGATCACTCGCGTCCGGAGCTTCCTCCGCCATCTGCCGCAGGCCGCGCCGCGCCGGATCCAGCGCCGCGGCCTGCTCGCGCCAACGAGGGGCGAGGCGATTCAAAGATTCGACGACTGAGACACCCGCTTTCGGGTCCTCCATGTATCCCAGCAGGGTCTCCATCACATCGATGGCGAACGGCGCGGCATGTTCGAACGGTTTGCCGCGATGAAGTTTGCGGATCAACTCCTGTTCTTCCCGCATCCAGTCCAGCATTCCGTTCATCGTCCCCACCATCTCTTCCTTGGGTTGCCGCCCTGGCTGCACTGGACCGGAGAGGGATTCCGAGAAGGCAAATACCTTGTGCAACCAGTCCGAAGAAGCGATCTGCATCCTGGCCTCAACGTTGTCCGGATCGCGCTTCAGCGCCTCATTCAGCAACTCTCTGACTGCGCTCTTGGCGAGTCCCATCTGCCGGGCCAGGTTTTCTAATACCGGCTTCTGCTCGCGCTTGGCATTTTCACTCAACGCCTTTAGCCGCGTCATGGCAGCCAGCCAGTTGCCATCCTTCACCCCCAGGCCCTTCTTCACGAATTCACCGTACAGCAGCGATGCCTGTTCGATCAACGGCTCGGGCCGGTCGGGATGCTTCGCCGCGAGTTCACGGAACATGCGGCGCTTCTTGTAGTTCGTGATGGGCGGCAGTGCTTTCGCATACTCCATCGCCAGGTCGAAATCGTCCGGCTTCGCCTGGTGCAGTCCCTTGAGCAACCGCTAGCGCTGGTTTCGCAACCGGTCCGTCTCGTCTCGATCATCCATCAACATGGCCAGCCGCTGGAGCACGAACGCATTTGACCGGACCAGACCCTGCGCCGTGTTTGCTGCGAGCTGTTGCCGCAGCTTCGCAACCTCCTGTTCGACGTCCCAGCGATGCGTCACCGCAAACCGCACCATCGCGCTCTTGCTGGTGACGCCCATCTGCACGCCGAGATTGAGGGACAGATTCGCCTCTTGCCGGCACGCTAGGACGTTTTCACCAGAACGCAAGCCGGGGACTCGGCGCGAAGCAATCAGTCATTCGCGCGCCAGCACGGATCACTGTTTACTGATCACTCCTAGCAAACCTGCCTCCACTTACATCAGACAGCAGCGTGCCACTCGGACGTGCGATCACGGGTTGCAATCCCCCGGAAACGAATGTGATGATCCGCGCACCCGTCACTACACGCATATGAATTCCGAATCCCTCAATCGTCGTGATCTCTTCAAGACCGGTGGACTTGCCCTGGGCGCCGCCGCACTCAGCGCCGGAACCCTGACCGCCGAAACCAAGGCCGCGGCCAAGTCGAGATTCAAGTTTGGTCTCAACATGTCGACCATTCGCGGTCCGCGTAATGCCAAGAAGCAGCTGACGATTGTCGAGGAGGTCGAGGTCGCGGCGAAGGCCGGTTATCAGTCCATTGAACCATGGATCCGGAAGATTCAAGCCCATGTCGAGTCAGGCGGTTCGCTGAAGGATCTGGGCAAACGCATCAAGGACCATGGCATGACGGTCGACAGTGCGATCGGATTTGCGAACTGGATCGTCGACGACGACACCCGTCGCGCCAAGGGACTTGAAGATATGAAGCGCGACATGGGTTGGCTCGCCGAAATGGGTGGCACCCGGATTGCCGCGCCGCCGGCCGGTGCACCGCGCAATCAACCGGTCGAACTGGACGCCGCCGCCGAACGCTATCGCGCAGTGCTGGAACTCGGCGAAGAGACGGGTGTGATTCCGCAGGTGGAAATGTGGGGCGGTCACACGTCCATTGGCACGGTGGAAAAGGCGATCTACGTCGCCATCAAGGCCGGGCATCCGCAAGCCTGTTTCCTGGGGGACGTTTATCACACCTACAAGGGCGGCTGCGATTTTGCCGGCCTGAAGATGCTGGGGCCGCAAGCATTGCAGACCTTTCACTTCAACGACTACCCCGCCGATCCGCCGCAGGAAACGATTCGTGATTCACATCGCGTCTATCCCGGCGATGGCATCGCGCCCATTTCTGAAATCCTCCAAGGCTTCGTTGCCGTCGGCGCGTATCCCGTGTTGTCGTTGGAGCTTTTCAATGCCGACTACTGGGCACGTCCCGCTCTCGAGAACGCCAAGACCGGCCTCGCCAAGATGAAGGCCGCCGTCGACAAAGCCTTCAGCTGAAGCCGGTAGCGGAACTCGCAGGAGTTCCGAGAAAAACGCGTTGGTGGACGAAACTCTCGCGAGTTCCGCTACGACTTACGATGCCGGCGGAAAGGCATCCGGCAGGTGACGAATGTCGGTGACTTTGCCGTTTTCCAGAAGCACTTCGACGATGTCGAAACGGTGATTCACTTCCGGATACCTGACGCTGCGTAGATAGGCGTTGGCGGCCCGGGTAAGCTTTTGTTGTTTTGAATGATCCACGGCATCGGCCGGGCGGGTCCAGTCTTCGCCCGAGCGCGTCTTCACCTCAACGAACACCAGCACTTCGCCATCGCGAAAGACCAGATCTATTTCGCCTTCGCGGACGCGATAGTTTGCTGTGAGGAACTTCAATCCTCGTTTGCGCAGGTGCTTCTTGGCGGCGCGTTCGCCGAGTTCACCACGGCGCAGATGTTCCGGCTGCTTCGTGCTCCCCAGCAGTTCCCCGATTCGTTGCCACACCCCCATGTGTTGATCAGAAAAAATCGAGTTGAGCTTCCGGTTTCATCGGCGCAAACGACATGCGATGGATCGGGCAGGGCCCGTGCTCGGTGATCGCCGCCAGATGTTTCTTCGTGCCGTAGCCCTTGTGGCCGGCGAATCCATACTCCGGCCATCGTTTGTCATACTCCACCATCTGCCGATCCCGCGTGACCTTTGCCAAAATGCTCGCAGCGGCAATGGAGAAGCTCAGCGAATCGCCCTTCACGATCGCGGTCTGGGGCAGGATGAGATTCTTGACGGGATTGCCGTCGACCAACGCGTGCACGGCGGGTGCGGCGAGCGCCTCCAGGCAACGATTCATTCCTGCATGGGTGGCCTGCAGAATGTTGATTTCGTCAATTTCGCCGGCTTCGACAGCGACCACAGCGGAGTCAATCTCGTCAAATGCCTGAAGCGCTTCGAACAATCGCTCGCGCTTCTTCTCGGTGAGTTGTTTGGAATCGTTCAGTCCGGCCAGTTCATCGGGCAGGCCGTGCTTGATCCATTCCACGGGAAGCACAACGGCCGCGGCGACAACCGGTCCGGCCAAGGGGCCGCGTCCGGCTTCGTCGATGCCGGCGATGCGGGCAACACCGTCCTTGAGAAGCTCTCGTTCGTAGGCAAGCCGGTCGGGAATGGGCGATGCCATGGCGCCTAGTGATTGGCCTGATTGACGAGGTAGAGGACGGCCATGCGGACGGCGAGGCCGTTGGTGACCTGGTCGAGAATGACCGAGCGTTCGGAATCTGCGATCTCGCTGTCGATCTCGACGCCACGGTTGATCGGGCCCGGATGCATGATCAGCGCATCCGGCTTGGTCTTGGCCAGACGTTCCTTGTTGAGACTGAACAGCTTCGCGTATTCCCCGATGCTTGGGAACATCGTCTTGCGTTGCCGTTCATGTTGGATGCGCAGCAAGTTGATGACATCTGCCGAGGCGATGGCTTCATCGATGTCATAGGTCACCTTGCAGCCCATGTGTTCGAACACCTTGGGCACGAGCGTGGAGGGACCGCAAAGAGTGACGTTGGCGCCCAGATGATTGAGCGCCCAGATGTTGGATCGGGCGACCCGGCTGTAGAGAATGTCTCCCAGAATGGTGACGTTGAGTCCCTTCACGTCGCCCTTGTGCTCGCGAATGGTGAACACGTCGAGCAGCGCCTGCGTGGGATGACCATGGGCGCCATCGCCAGCATTGATGACGCTGCCCTTCAGGTAGCGTGACAGAAAATGGGCCGCGCCGCTGGCGGAGTGGCGGACAATGAAGATGTCCGCCTTGAGAGCCTCCAGGTTGAGCGCAGTGTCCTTGAGGGTCTCGCCTTTGCGCAATGACGATGCCTCGGTGGTGAAATTGACGATGTCCGCACTCAGGCGGGTGGCGGCAAGTTCAAAACTGATGCGCGTGCGGGTGGAGGGTTCCGCGAAGAGATTGACCACCGTCTTGCCGCGCAGCACGGGAGATTTCTTGATCGTGCGCTGACCGACTGACTTGAACTCCCGTGCAGTATCGAGAATGCAGACCACCTCATCCGGTGTGAGGGACTCAATGTCGAGGAGGTGTGGCTTCGTCCAAGTCATTTCGTCAACACATAGACCGCGTCCTCGCCGTCTTCTTCAAGCCATTTCACCTTCACCTTTTCGCAATCGTCGACATCGACCACGCGGCCGCAGTAGTCCGGCTGGATCGGCAGTTCCCGGCCGCCGCGATCGAAGATCACCGCCAGCTGAACTTTCTCGGGACGGCCAAAGCTGCTCATCGCATCCAAGGCGGCGCGCACCGTGCGACCGCTGGAAATTACGTCGTCCGTGAGAATCACCAGTTTGCCGTCGAGGTCTTCGGGGATGTCGGTCGGATGGAGTGGGGCGGCGGCGCGTCGGGCGAGATCATCCCGGTGCATTCCGGCATCGATGGCGCCGGATTCGACCTTTTGATTGCGCAGCTTCGAAAGTTCCTCGGCAAGCCGGGCAGCGGCTTCGACGCCGCCATGTTGAATGCCGATAACAATGGTGTCCTTGCCGGCAATGTTCTCCTCGATCTCATGGGCAATGCGGGAGATGACCAACCGAAGGGCAGCTGAATCCAGAATCTGTTTGGTATCGGACATCGGATACTTCGACCGGGCCATCCCGGGCAACCGCGCGGAGTCTAGGGAAGAAAGGGGAAAATGGAAGCACGGGTGTTTTTCCAAGGTGACGAACCACTGATATTCTGAAGCATCGCGCTTGCCTGCCCGTCAGATCCCGCTAGTTTCGGCCGGCCTTTCCGGCTCACCAAACTCTACAGTTATGCGTAAACTTAGTCTCGTCGTCGCCACTTTGCTGGCAGGTTCCATCGCCACCTTCGCGCAGAATGGTGACAAGAAGGGGGAAGAACAGGTCGCTCCCATTCCTGCCGAAAAGATCCCGCCCGCCCCGCCATTGACGCCGGAACAGGCCTTGAAGTCCTTCAAACTGCCGCCGGGCTTCGAAGCCCAGATCGTGGCCTCCGAACCGTTGATCGACAACCCGGTGATCGTGCAATGGGACAGCGCCGGGCGACTGTGGGTGATGGAGATGCGTTCGTATATGGAGACGCCGAATGGCGAGGGCGAACTCAAGCACAACAGCCAGGTCTCCATCCTGCATGATACGGACGGCGACGGACGTGCGGACAAGAAGATCGTGTTCCTCGACAATCTCCTGATGCCGCGCGCGATGGCCTTCACCGGCGACGGCGTGATCATCTGCGAAGCGCCGAACCTCTGGTTCTACCCGATCCTCAAAGGCGACAAACCGGGCAAGCGGGTCCTGATCGATGACAACTACGCGCCCGCAGCCGTGCCAAAGAACGGCGTGATGAACGTGGAGCACGCCGCCAACACCTTCCTCCGGGGAATGGACAACTGGTATTACAA
>JAYPXF010000115.1:0-11989 GCA_038154405.1 Verrucomicrobiales bacterium
GGCCATGGTCCAGCAGGCGATCATGCTCGTCCGCCGCAACCAGTTCGAGAAAGCCGTCCTTCTCCTCAAGAACGCCCAGGCTCTCGATCCCAAGCCCAACGTTGCGGACTATCTCGGGCGACTGTCCCGCATCGTGGCGGCGGCGAAGAAGTAGGGCGGTTTCTTTCTGGCGTACTGCTGGGATCTTCTGGTCGGCCCCGCTGCTGTAGCGGAATTTGCAAAGAATTCCGAATTGGTTGACGTAGCAGGTCGGAAGATTCGCATCTTCCGCTACGCATGTTGTTGCGATCGGCAGCGGTAATCCCCAAGTCATTTAGTTGACATATAAACAATATAGAAGTAGACATGATGCATGTCTTCCCCCAAGGCAAGGCCGGGCCCCCGGTATGAGGCCCTTCTGCAATTGTTGCGTACGGCCGAATCTCTCTGGGAATCGAGTCGGGTGTTTTTCGATCGCTGGGGACTGAGTCCCAGCCAGTTCAATGTGTTGAACCTGCTGCGCGATTATCCGGAAGGCACGAGCCAGACGGAGCTGAGCCGGGAACTGATCATGCATCGTTCGAATGTGACCGGCCTGGTTGATCGCCTGGAAAAGCAGGGCTTGGTTCAACGACTGAAAGATCCGGAGGATCGACGGGCGCATCGGGTGGTCCTGACCACGAGTGGCAAAGCGCTGATGCGGAAGATACTGCCACACTACTACCGCGCGGCGGAGGACTCGTTGGGGCATCTTTCGGTGAAGGGTGCTACGACTTTGGTGGAAGACCTGGGTCGCGTTTCGGAAAACGCGGGCCGGATTGCGGAGCAAACTCAAAGGAAAGGAAGAAAGTGAATCCGAACCAGACTCAAGACCTCAAGATCCTCCCGGCAATCGTGCATGCCGTGGGGGCAATCGCCGCGTTTCACCTCGCCTATCATTGGCAGGCGATGGCGTTGATGATCGTGTTCTATCTGTTGGCCTTGGCTTCGCTGCTGCGGTTGCGGACCGGGCGGCAGGCGTTCTATTTCGGTCTCTTCGTCGGCTTTGGTGTGTATGCGCCGCCCTTGGAGTTCTTTTGGACGATCTTTGGCGAGGCGGCGATCGCCTTGTGGTTGGTTCTGGCGTTCTGGCACGGACTGTTTCTCGTGATGGCGCGGCAATGTCGGGTGCGGTTCGGTTGGAACGCCGCAGTGCTCTTGCTGCCGTTCCTGTGGACTGGAATCGAGTATTTCCGCAGTGAGGTCTATCATCTGAAGTTCACCTGGCTCAGTGCCGGATTTGCCTTTGCGGACTCGACCCTCTATTCGCCGTTTCGATGGCTGGGGGTGTATGGCGTCGGCTTCCTCATGATGACCCTGGTGAGCGGAATGATGCTCGCGCAATGTCGACGGATGCTGCTGGGATGTGCGTTCGTGTCTGCGATCGCAGGCATTCTGATCTTTGCTCCGGCTTCTGATTCAGCGAAAGCGGACAATGAACGGACCGTCCGGGTTGCCGGTGTGCAGATCGAGTTTCCTGACGAGGCGGAGCTGATCGCTGCCTAGGAACGGCATAAAGATGAAGAACCATAAGCTGAATAGATCGAGCTGAGTGAATACACGTTTGCCGGCGGCGTGCCGGATGAGATCAAAGAGTGGTGTCGCACGAACGAACGACATTTGATCGGTGGGGGAATGGATCAGATGGAAAACGGCGACGCCTACAACACGGCTTTTGTGGTCGGACCAAACGGCGAAATCGTCTTCAAGCAGGCGAAGAGTGTTCCCATTCAGTTTTTTCAAGATGGCAAGGCTGCGCGGGAACGTCGTGTTTGGGAATCACCCTGGGGACGGTTGGGCATCGGCATCTGTTACGATCTCAGCTATCGCAATGTGATGGACGATTTCGTGGAACAGGGAGCGGAGGCTCTGATCGTTCCAACCATGGATGTCCAGGATTGGGGGCAGGAACAGCATGAGTTACACGCGCGAGTGGCGCCGATGCGGTCGATGGAATACGGCATTCCGATCATGCGCCTGGCCAGTTCCGGGATCTCGCAGTTGACGACACCGGGAGGCGAAGTGACCGCCACCGCGCCGTTCCCTGGTCAGCATCGGGTGATCGCCGGCGACCTGCAGCTCAACGGCGGTGGCGTGTTGCCGGTGGATCGGATCATTGCTCCGTTTGCGTGCGTGCTCACGATCGGGCTGCTGCTGTTCCTGATGTTCGAACCGGTCATCCGGAAGGTTCGGGCACTGATCCCGGTGAGGACGGAAAGGCGTTCTACTGCTTTGGCGGATTCGTGTCCGCCAGTTTGCGCAACATGAGATTCAGCCATGGGTCCTCGGGCGGTTCCTCATTGGACAACAGGCCGACCATGGACGCCTGCTTCACGGCATTGATCGCGTTCTGCGTTTCGCCCTTTCGCAAGAGCAATTTGAGCAGGCGGGCAAGGTTGCTCTCGGCGGCGGGGAGGTCGGTTGAGAAACTGGGTGGCTGACCGTCGCCGGGGCCGGCCAGGGCCGTCTGCATCTGTGCTGAAAACTCGTTCTCATCGCCGCGATACCACGCCAGTTCGGCGAGATAGATGCGGGCGATCGAGGTGGAGTCTGCGTAGGGGAGCAACAATCCGATGGCGTGGGCAGCTGGAATCGAGTCCGGGAGATGAAAGATCGATTTGCGGATGCGGAAATCCGCCATCAGGTGCTTCGCCATGTCCGCGGCCAGAGCGGGGGATCGTTCGACGGCAATGCGCAGGGCGTTGGTGTTCCCGAGGATTGTGCGGGCGGCGAGTTCCGACTTGGATCGCTTTTCCACCTGGGTTTCCAGCAGGAGCGACGTCGGGTCTTCGGGCGACTTCGCCTTGAGCGCCTCGATCATCGAGACGGTCTGTTCGGGTTGCAGAATGGCTTTCTGGCCGACGTTGGCGCCCAGGGAAATGATGTCGGCTCCGGTCAGCTTGCCGGGCGGGAAATGGCGTGGAAAGAACAGGTCGGCCTGCGGATTGCTGCGGTCATCCAACTCTTGCCAAAGCGTGGATTGTTTCTGCGTGAAGTGACCCTGCTGCGCCAGGGTTTCCAGGATGGGGAAGTAGTCGCTGTGAAACGGGGTGTCCGGTGGTGGAATGAACCGGGTGTAGTCCTCTGACAGTACCTGGAGGGCGAGAAAGTTTCGCGGTTCACCCAATCCCACGCGATTCAGTTCCGCAGTGATTTCCGGATGTTGCAGGGCGTTGAGAATGTTCTGGTCGGCATTCTTCAAGGGCTTGGTGGAACCGACCAGCAGCAGGTCGCCGCCCAAGGTGTTCCACATCGACGTGTAGGGGAACTCGGAGGTGAAGGTGGCGATGATGATTTCCACCGCCTCGTCAGTGGTGTTGTAGTCGTGGAACCATTGGCTCACGAGACCGCCTCCGGAGAGGCGTGACTTCAGTATCTGGTAATACTCCTTGGTGAACACGCCGGCGACGCCGGTCATCCAGATGTTCGACGGTTCACTCGCAATCACGTCGTATTTCTTGCGCGTCAAGGTCAGGAAAGATTTCGCGTCTTCGACATGAATCTGACACTTGGGATGATTGGCGAGATCGCGATTGAACTCGGCGAAGTAACTGACCGCCTCCACCACCTCCGGACTGATCTCGACCACATCCAGGTGGCGCAATGCGGGGTGGGTCGTCAATGAACCGGCGCTCATTCCGCTGCCCAGTCCCACCACGAGTGCCTGCTGTGGATTCGGATGCATCAGCATGGGAATCTGGCCCAACAGGATCTGCGTGCTCAGGTCGAAGGCGGAGGAAGCATCCACCTTGCCGTTGACGGCCAGGGTGATGCTGTTGCCGTGATCCTTGACGGTGATGGTCGAGCCGGCGCCATCGCGGTGATAGAGGATCTTGGCATTACGGCTGTTCTTGATCCGTTTGCGCAGGTCGGCGGGAGTGTCCGCGCGCCAATAGGCTTCGGAGGTTGCGAACCGCCATTGCTTGTCCAACAGACCGGCGAGCAGTACGGGTACGACGATGAGCACCGCCGCCCCACCGTGGAACTTGGGACTGAGTTGTTCCGCACGATTGCGGTTCAGAATCAGCCAGCCGAGGGCCAGGTTGATGCCAACGCCGAAGGCAAAGGTTCGTGCCAGGCCCAGCATCGGCAAAAGCAACAAGCCGGTCGCGAGAGATCCGAGCACGTTGCCGACGGTGTTCACCGAGAACACGCCACCCACGGACTTGCCGGTAACCGCCACGCTGACCGTCGCGATCTGGCTGACCAAGGGCAGCGTCATGCCGAGCAGGATCGTCGGGATCAGCATCACCGCCACGCAGAGCGAGGTCTGCACCAACAGCAGCAGCGAATAGAATTCCGCCTGATGGCTCAGCGAAAGCATGGCCCAAGCCGACCATTCCGGGATCTTGTGATAGATCAGCATCATGCTGCCGACGCCCACACCGACGCCGATTTCGAGCCAGGCAAACAGATTCAACAGACCGGTCTTTACGCGCAGACGACCGACGAGCCATGCGCCGATCGCGATGCCGGAAATGAAGGTCATCAGCATGGTCGCAAACGCATGCGACGTTGTGCCGAGTGAAAGTGCGAGCATTCTCGTCCAGGCGATTTCGTACAGCATGGCGACGAAACCGGATAGCCCGATGGCCACGATGGCGAGTTGTAGTTCCGACGGCTGGTATTGTTCCACGCCGTTGTCGGATATGGTCTCGTTCGGTTCCTCGGATGATTGGGCATCCGGCAGACCGCGACCGATCACCAGGGCCACGGCACCGACGAGCAGATTCACAAAGCCACCCACGGCCACGGTCTGATGCAGGCCATAGTCCGGTATCAACCAGAACTCGGTCATGCCCACGCCGATGGCGGCACCGGTGCTGTTGATGAAGTAGAGATGGGAGACGTTGCTGCGGATCTGGCTGAGTGCTTTGGTGGCGCCGCGGGTCAGCACGGGCAATGTGCCGCCCATCAGGAAAGTCGGGATCAGCACGTTCACCATGGCGAAGACGAATTTGAACGCCAGCAGCACGGTTCCAGGCATTTCCGCACTCGCGATGGCGCGAAACGGGGTTTGAGACCATTCGAAAAGGTAGGGGAAGGCGAAGGCATAGGCGGCAATCACGAGTTCGAGCCAGCCGTAGAATTCCAGCGGCCGCCGCAGTTTGTCTGCACGTTTGCCGAGTTCGTAGTTGCCCCAGGCGAGACCGCCCATAAACACGACCAGCACGGCGATGATCGCGTAGCTGGTGTGACCGGTGATCAAGGCCAGGTAGCGCGTCCAAACTACCTGGTAGAGCAGTCCGGCGAGGCCGGACAGGAAGAGACAGAAGATCGCGGTTAGCAATACGGTCGGCGTCGGGCGATCGTGTGATTTGCCGGTTGCTGGTGATTTGCTTGTGCTGCTGTCTGCCACGGGTGCAAGCGGCGGAATGCTCCGGGATCGACCAGTGGTTGTCGAAGAGAAATCTTGGATTTGAAGAGCCTCATTCTGCCCAACGATTCGAATGGCATTCGAATCTACAGTCCGGCTGCGACTCGTTCAGGGAGACCGTTGTGTTCTCACTCGTTTCCGTTTGTTGCATGGTAAGATTTCCTGTCGGATTTCCGGGGTGGTGGGGATTAAATGGGTGAAGGTATGAAAAACGACGGCACATTGCTGGCGGAATACCACGCCGCGAAATCGGAAGAGGCGTTCAGGGAACTGTTCGCCCGTCATTCGCCGATGGTCTACTCGTCGGCGCTGCGGCAGACCGGGCGCGCGGCGTTGGCGGAGGATGTGACCCAGGCGGTGTTCGGCATCCTGGCGGAGAAGGCGGGCAAGTTGCGGAATCATCCGGTGGTGTCCGGCTGGCTGCACCAGACCACCCGCTTCGCCGCGCTGAAGGCGGTTCGCTCCGAACAACGACGGCAACATCGCGAACAGGAGGCTTCGCTCATGAATGAACTTTCCGATGCGACCGATCGCGTGTGGTCGCAGATGGAGCCGCATCTTGACGAGGCACTTGGCGCGCTCAACGAAGCCGATCGCGACGCCCTGATCCTGCGCTATTTTGAGAACCGGAGCCTCCGCGAGGTCGGTGAACGGATCGGCGTCAGCGATGACGCCGCGCAAAAACGCGTGTCGCGCGCATTGGAGAAACTCCGTGGCTTCTTCGATTGTCGCAAACTTGGGTTGTCCACCGGTGTCATCGCCACCGTGCTTCCGGTCAAGGCGATCGGTGCAGTGCCGGTCGGACTTTCAAAGACCATTCCCGCCGCCGTTGTTGCCGGCGGATCTGCCCCTGCCACTCTGGAACTGATTCACGAAACCATGAACATGCTCTTCTGGGCCAAGCTCAAAACCGTTGCTCCCATCGCCGCGATTGGTGCGGTCGCCGTGGGGACACCCATCACCGTCCAACACAATATCATCACGGATCTGCGCCGCGAGAATGCGGAACTCCGCGCGCAGTTGGCGGCCTTGCGCAATACGCCGAAACAACCTGCTGTCATGGTTGCCGAGCCGGCATTGAGTCCGTCCGAACTCGCCAAGCTGCGGGCCGATGCGGCCGAGGTTCATCGCCTGCGGGCGGACATCGCACGGGCGCGGGAATCGGCCAGGGAATCAGCGGAGCAGGCGCAACAGGCGCAGGCGGTTCAGGAACGCATGCGGTCGCAGGTGGCGAAGGTGCAACAGGCCCGCACGACGGCTGAGGAGTTGCTTGAGCGCGAGCGAGAGGAGAAGGCGATCAAGATGATGGTGGATGATGGCAAGCGCCTGGGGCTGGCCTTTCACGTGGCGAAATCCGATGGGAAGTTTCCCCGGGATTTTGATGATTTCGTCGAGAAGACCAATTTCCCCGAGGAGAAGATCGAGCAGTTGCGCAACCGGTTGCTGTTCTTCGATCACGGTGAAAATCCGCAGGAACCGATTGACGGCGGATATCGTATCCTGATGGCGGACAAGCAGCCCTTCATGACCATGGACGGCAAGAGACTGTGGTTTTATACGATGGCGGATGGGAGCGTTGTGCGAATGAACGAACCGCCGGCGGCGGATGGCATCTTGCGGCGTCGATGAACGGATTTCCGCTTACGGCATGGGGTCGGGAGTCAACCACATAGCAGAAGTCGTGAGACTTTCGTGGTTGTAGCCACCCGAAACGAAACTCTCACGAGTTCCGCTGATGTATCAACCGCGCGAAGATCATTCGCCTGGGATCGACCACCGCTTCCTCAAGCGTTCGATTTCGGCATCGATGTCGGTGCCTTCGTGGAAGCTCAGCCAGCCGTTCACTTCAACCGTCTGACCAGAGTCCGCGTCGGGGAATTTCGGGTCGGCGTGAAGGCAGGGGCAGAGGACGTTGCCCCAGGCGCGGTGAATCGGTGTCCAGGCGGTGATGACCCAGCGGTTGCCTGCATCATTGCGGCACGCGGCGAACGGACCGCGGAAGATCTTGTTCTCCTTGTGCTGGGCGGCGAATTCGTGGGCGCCCCTCAACATCACGCAGTTCTGCACGCGCATGCCGGTGAGCTTTTCCCCCGTGCCGTTGTGCAGGGTCAGACGCATGGCAACGTCGTCTTCGCGCGGAGTGACCTTTGCTGTGAAACGGATGCCGTTGGGTAACGTGCGTTCCACATCGTAGGTGCCGTCCGGATGGCGATTCCATTCGAGTTGTTTCAGGTTCACACCTTTCTGTGTCCAGATGGTGGGGACATGGGTGTGGGCGAGATAGGTCAATCCCAGGTTGGACCAGATCGCTTCCGGGACATCGACCACGACGAACGATTTCGGATCCCATGGAGTGAACACGCTGACCTTGGTTTCGCGTTGCGGATCGATCGCACCTTCGCGGAATCCGACCCGCGGATGCCAGCCTCCGGGGAATGGCAATACCTTCAGGCCATCCGCTGGGTTTGAATGGGCAAACGGTTGGATCTTCTCCTGCTTCAGTTCTGTTTTCATTTCATCAGCGGTGAATGCGATTGCGCCCATCGTTTCACTGATCGAGTAACCGTGATGGCCGACCGCGTTGTTCAGCCAGAATCGGGTGTCTTCTCGCGTTGTTGGAAGCCGGGCAATCTGGCGCGTCTGGTCGTCGCCGAGCCGGTTGCCTTCCGGCAAGAGATTGTCCGGCACGACAATCACTTCGGAAGTCAGTCCGTAATCGCGACCACTCGAGGTTTCAAATCGTGCTTCGAACATGACCGCCTTGTATCCATTGAGAGGCAGGGGAACTCGATAGCGCGCAAGAGTTCTGCCTTTCCCTGGACGAAGTGAAGTTGATTTCCAACGGGCATCACGAAAGTCTCGGTCCGAAGATTTCGTTGTCCAAATGCGCATGGATTTTGCAGGTGCAGAAGTGCGTATTTCCAATTCTGAGCTCTGCAGATTGCCGCCTCTCTTGCGGACGATCACGCGGGGAAGGCTGTCGCCATTCAGGACGTTCTCCGCGAAGGCGCCGAGCGTATGAAACATCGGACGGGACCGACCGATGTCATGGCCCAGGTTCGGGGTCTGGTGGATGGCTTTGGGTTCCACCAGGTCGGGATAGTAGTGCCGGGTTGAGTCGACCACCCAGTAGGGATCATTCGCTCCAAGCAGGATCAGCTTGGGCATGGAATACAGACGACGTTGCACAAACGGATCGATCCATGAGTAGAGCGCCTTGCGTCGCGGGTCTTCTGACTGCCCGACCAAGCCGGCTTCGGTGTAGTCGGAGATCTCCACGCTTTGTTTCCCCCAACACATCTCCGCCCAAGCGGATTGAGCGTGCATGTTGAGGATGTCGAACACCATGGGGGCGATGCCGACGACACGGCGATCGACGGGGCCGGTGAGCCAGGTGGTCCAGCCGCGTTTTGACGCTCCGGTGAGGATGACACGATTGAGTCTTGGGCCCGATTCGGATTGAGAGAAACCGCTCAACGCGTCCATCGCGCGGACGGCGGACTTCACCATGGGGAACAGCAACGGCCAGCTTTCATCTCCGGTCTTGAGGTATTGCTGGAACGTGTAGGCGATCAAGGCGTCCTCCTTGCGGCCGTCGTAGAATGGCTGATTCGGAACGTTGTTCACGACGGCTGCGATCGTTCCGGACTGCTCAGCCAGACCGAGGAGATAGGGGCGGTAGCGGTCTAGAGTCCGGCTGCCGGTGATGAGCAGCAGGGCGCTGTCCGGATGGCGAACTTTGGAAGGCTTGGCCAGGAGGATCTGGTGTTTCCAGATGTGTTCGCGCCACTTCTGCGAAACGAGTTCCAGGCGGACAATATGTGAGGAGTCATCGTTCGCCGGTTCGGACCGCTCCCATTTGAACGATTTGTCCGGCGTCCGAACGAAGCGCCAGAGTGGAGTTTCACGCAAATTGGGTGCTTTTTCTGAAAATATCGGAACCGCGCGTTGATTCCGCTGGCCTTCTTTGACTGCCATGATCGTCGCACCAGAATACGGGATAACACCTAACCAGAGCGCCAGAACACAGATATGGCGGGAAAAGCGGGAGGTAAATTCCATGGAAATCCTTGTCGCTGAGATTGTTGGGCGCGACAAGGCAAATTGCATGAATGTTCTGGCACCGGTTTTGCTTCCAATTCCAGCATGGATAATCACGGGACCATGCCGGGGCGGCGCCGATTGAAGATCGATTGGCTGCCGTCGGCTCGCGGCGAGGGATGCCGCTGGGAAAAAGGGATTCGATTTGTGTCCTCGCGCTGTCTGTGCGACCGTGCCGCTGGCCGTGAATCGTCTCGATTCCACCCCGAACGGCCACATCGCAGTTGAACCAACGGAGCGTTGTCAGGCACTGGTAGAAAAGGCGGTTGTCGTAAGTTTCGTGATTGAATGAGCAAATCGGGTGACAAAACGGTGGTCTCCGGGCCGCCCAAGGCTCCGGTCGCCCTCTTGGACAAGCTGCGCAGTTCTCTGGAGTCGCGCGCGGCTCGTCGTCCGGAACCCATCTCCCAGTTTCTTCTCGAAAAGCTCAATCAGTCCGGCGTGGCGTCTCCGGAAATGTTGGAGGCATTGGAGGAGACCGGAGACGGACCCTATCTCCTGGAGCGGCAGTTGGCGGAGGGCGGCATGGGGGCAATCCTCACCGCGACGGATCAGAACCTCCGCCGCACGGTGGCTTTGAAGGTGATCCTCAGTGGCGCCGACGCGGATCCCGACATGATTCAACGGCTGATCACAGAGGCCCGCATCACGGGTCAGCTGCAACACCCCAACATCGTTCCGCTCTACGACCTGGGTGTCACCGGGGACGGGGTGGTCTACTACACGATGCAACTCGTTCAGGGAATCACCTTGAACGACGTGTTGGAAAAGATCCGCGACGGAGACGAGGAGATGTTGAAGCAGTTTCCTTTGCCGGCACTGTTGACCGCGTTTCAGAAAGTCTGCGACGCGGTCGCCTACGCGCATTCGCGGGGTGTCGTTCACCGCGATCTCAAACCGGACAACATCATGCTCGGTGAATTCGGTGAGGTGATGGTGATGGACTGGGGGCTGGCCAAATTGCTGGTTTCTGATGAGGAGTGCACAGATACCGAGTTTCTCGTGCGCGAAGAGGAGAATCTCATCGACGACAATTCGTATCAGACCCTCAGCGGCGCGATCAAGGGGACCCCACGCTACATGGCGCCCGAACAGGCCTTGAGCCAGGCGGATGAGATTGATGAGCGGACAGATGTCTATGCGTTGGGGGCGATCCTCTACGCAATCCTCACGCTGCATGCTCCGGTGGGGGGGGCGACCGTGGATGAAGTGCTCAAGAACGTGGCGACCGGCGCCATCGCTTCGCCAACGGATTTCAACACTCATGCGACTTCGACAATTTCAGCGCGCGAACGCGAGGAAGTGGAAAAGCCGATTTCGCCTCCGGCGTTGGAGCACTGTCCGGATCGGAAGGTGCCGGCGTCCTTGTCGGCCGTAGCCATGAAGGCATTGGGGCGTCGCAAGAAGAACCGCTATCACTCGGTGTCCGAGTTGCAGCGTGAGCTGGAGGCCTATCAGCGCGGCTTTGCCACGAGCGCGGAAGAGGCGAGTCCGTTTCGGATGGTGTGGTTGATGATTCAGCGTCATCGTACGGAATCCCTGTTGATCGCTGCTGCGCTCTCGACGATCGTGGTGCTGGTGGCTTGGTTTACGTCACGGATATCCTTGGCCTTGGATGAGCTTAAGGAAACCGCGCCGGCGTTTTACACGGAGGCCCGTACGCTGACCGAAGAGGTCAAGTTTGCCCGGGCGCTCGCACGGATCAACTACGCGCTGACCCTGCAGCCGGAAGACGCGCGGTTCCACGCGCTGAAGGGCAACATTCACCAGTCACTCTACCAGTTTGAGCAGGCGGTCGAATCCTACAAGTCGGCTCAGCTGCTGGATCCGGATCTGCCCTATCTTGAAGAGAACCGCGAACTGAGCGTGCGGTTGCGCAATGAACGTCGGTTGCAGGGGGCGGCATCGACCAATCTATTGAATGAACTTCGCCTCTCACTGCAGAAGCAGGGGCGACGTTCCGAGTCGATTGTCTTGAACACCCGGCTCAGCCCGGACAAGGACGACGTGTTTCTTTCGTGGAAGCAGCTTGTCTTCAAGGCCGGACTGCGTGGACGCCTGCTGCGGATGCCGGATGAACGCCTCAACCTGAAGATCAACAATCCTGAGTCGAGCGATCTGGAATCGCTTCGGGCCATGCCGATCAGCCATCTCGACGCGTCCGGCACGCGTGTGCGCGATCTGGCACCGTTGCGGGATCTGAAGCTGGTTGAACTCCGGCTCAACTCCACCAAGGTGAGCGATATTTCACCGGTGGATGGTCTGCCGTTGAAGGTGGTGGACCTGGGCGGCACGTTGATTGAATCTGTCGAATCGCTTGGACAGTCGCCGCTGGAGCAGGTGGATCTCTCCGGCACGGCGGTCGAGGACATCTCCCCGATCATCGGCAATTCGCTGCGTGAACTGCGGGTCGCGGATTGTGCCGGACTGACCGATCTCACCGTCCTGACGAACTGCCCGCAATTGGAGCGCCTGATCGCGCCGGCGGAACTG
>JAYPXF010000115.1:11999-19839 GCA_038154405.1 Verrucomicrobiales bacterium
CGGAACTGCTGACGGAATCCCTCTTGAACCAGCTTCCCCGTTTGAAGAAGGTCGCGGAATCTTGGCCGGAAGGTGGGTGGCGCGAGGCGTTTTCGCCTGCCGAATACTTGGAAGAAATCAAAGTTTCGGCAGCTGCGGAATCTTCCGATCAGTCTGAAGCGGACTGATCGTCATCGATTTGTTTCTCGTCTTTCCGGGGCGGATTCCGGTCCAGTCGAAGTTTCTCAACCGTCGGTCCGTCCAGTTCCAGAACGGTCAGCTTGAAGTCCCCGATTTCGATCACGTCGCCGACCCGGGGGAAGCCGCCGAGACGATGGGTGACGAAACCGCTGGTCGTGGCGATCTCCTCTTCCTCGCATTCCTCGTCGACCAATTCCTCCAGCTCGTGAAGCGGCAGATCGCCGTTGAGTTCCCAGGAAGTTTCACTGAGCTCCTGCAACAGCGGTTTCTCCTGGTCGAATTCGTCCTGGATCTGGCCGACCAGTTCCTCGAGCACGTTTTCCAGTGTGACGATGCCTTCCGTGCCGCCGAATTCGTCCACCACGAGAGCCATGTGCAGTTTCCGTTCGATGAACAGTTCGAGAAGTTTCTCCAACCGCGCCGTGCCGGGAACAAAGATCAATTTGCGCGCGAAGTGCGCGAGGTCCTCGCCTTTCTGCACGTTTTCTCGCTGACGGAAGAGTTCCTTGATGTGGACCACGCCGATGGTGCGATCGATGTCCCCCCCGACACACAGCGGCAGCCGTGAGTACTGACTTTCGACCGCCAGCTTGAGGCATTCGTCGATGCGCATCTCTGAATCCAACACAATCACTTCCTGCCGCGGCTTCATCACTTCCAAGGCGATCCGTTCCCGCAGGTCCATGGCGCTGAGAACAATCTCGCGACCGAGATCACCCTGGCCGGTGGCGGGACTCGAGGACTCGATCAACACGCGCAATTCTTCCTCGGAATGCTCGTGTTCGTGCGCGCCGGAATCCTTGATTCCACAGATTCGCAACAGGTAGAGCGCGCTCCAGTTAAGCGCGAGGATGAACGGCTTCATTGCCACGTAAAACCAGTGGAACGGATAGGCGATCCAGAGGGAGGTCACGAGTGGCTGCCGGATTGCAAGCGACTTCGGCGCCATTTCACCAGCGACGATGTGCAGAAAGGTGATGACCGTGAAGCCGACGCCAAACGCGATCGAATGACGGATCGCCTCGTGTTGTTGGCCGTCCAGGCCCATCGCGAGGAACACGGGTTCCAGCAACGTGAAGAAGATGGGTTCACCGATCCAACCGAGACCGAGGCTGGAGAGGGTGATGCCGAGTTGCGCGGCGCTCAGGTAGGCATCCAGATGCTCCAACAGATGTCGTGCGCGTGCCGCCCGGCGGTTACCTTCATCAATCAGCGGCTTGAGCTGCGTGGCCCGCAATTTCACCAAAGCAAACTCGGAGGCGACAAAGAAACCGTTCAGAAATACGAGCACCATGACGGCAACCGACTTCCAGGCAATCTCCATGACGAAATCCCAGTTCACAATCGCACCTCCCCGAAGATGACTTTCACGATGTCCTGCAGGCAGATGATGCCGATCTCCTTCTTGCGGCGATCCACGACGACCGCCATGCGATGGCCGGTCTTCTGCATCAGTTGCAGGGCATCTTCCAAACGCTTGCTTTCATCGAGGAACAGCGCCGGTGTCGCGTAGTCGTCCGCCTTGCGGTTTTCGTCGAGTTCTGTCTCAAAGAGCATTCGCTTGAGGCTGATCAATCCGGCCACGCGACGACGACCGTCCTTCATTTCCCAGACCGGCATCCGGCTGAAGCGATGGTTTCTCACCGCGTTCATCACGTGCTGCATGTCGGCATTGGCCTCGACCGAGATGACGTCCTTCCAGGTAATGAGCTGGGAACGCACCGTGAGTTTCTCCAGATCCATCACGCGACTGATCATCGCGCGTTCCTCGCTGGTGAAACCCTGTCCGGATTCCTGCATGAGCCAGCGGAGTTCCTCGCGATTGGCAAAGGTGTTCCCGGCAAAGGCACGGCCGCCGACATTCCGCAACAATCCGCCGGCCAGCAGTTCGACCAGCAGAACGAGCGGGCGCAGGAAGAACTTCACCAAACGGAACGGGGTGATGAGCATCAGGCAGAGGCGGTTGGGAAACATGCCGAACAAGGTTTTGGGTACCAGTTCGCCCAGTACATAGAAGAGCAGGACCACGCCGATGCCGCCGATGGAGAATGCTATCGGATCACCGGGGAATCCTCCGTGCACGCTGCGCAGAATGAGCAGCGCGGCCAGGGTGTTCGTCAACGTGTTGCCGACCAGGATGGTCCAGAGAAAGGTCTCCGGCTCGGACAGGTAGCGGTTCAACTGCCGCGCCCGATTGTTGCCTTCGCGCATGAGCTGCCGCATGCGCAGGCGGTTGAGCGAGAGGATGCCCGTTTCCATGCCCGAGAACAGGAACGACAGCCCCAGGAGCAGCACCAGCAATGTGATTGTCAGAACGGTCCCCATCAGCTGTCCGACCGGCCCGCTCCGGTTCGTTCAATCTCAAGTTCCATCACCCGACGTTCGGTGACTTCGGTGGCGGTCAGAAGCAGGTTGCCACAGCGGGCGGTTTCACCTTCGTGCGGCACCACTTCGTGGAGCGCCACTAACAGGCCGCCCAAAGTGTCCACATCTTCACGTTCCGGAAGCTCTGGCAGTTCCCGTCGAAGCTCCTCGATCAACATCTCGCCTTTCACCAGCCATTTGCCCGGCCCGAGATGTTCCACCATCATCCCGGGGGGTTCGCCCTCGGCGCGGATCTTGCCGATCATCTCCTCGAGGATGTCCTGCACGGTCACCACGCCCGCTGTGCCGCCGTATTCGTCGACCACGATGGCCATTCCGCGCCGCTGCCGCTGCAGGCTTTGAAAGAGGGTGAGCAGGTTCATGCTCTCGGGAACGAATGACGGAAACTCAATTGCGTCTTCGAGGTCCAGATCCGGACCCAACAGCAGATTGCGCGTGTTCAGGACGCCGACGATCGTTTCCGCGTCATTCCGATACAGCGGCAGTCTCGTGTGCTTGTGTTCGCGCGCGGCGGCGATCATTTCGCCGTGTGAAAGGTCGTAGGGGATCGCCGTCATCTGGGAACGGGAGGACATAACGTCTCCGACCGTCTGCTGGTCGAGGCTGATGATCTCGAGGATGATCTCCTTTTCCGATTGCCCGAGCGTTCCCTGTTGATAGGCAATGTCCAGCAACTCCTGGTAATCCTCGTCTGTGGTGGGTGCCAGCGGCTTGAATGATTTGGGAACGACCGCGCGAACAAACCTGTCCACCGCGTTCTGCACCAACCGCAGCACGGGCGAGCAACTGCGGACAAACCATGAGAGCGGATGTGCGAGTCGCAGCGCCCATTCCTCGGGCATGCGCACGGCCAGGGTCTTGGGTCCCACTTCGCAGCCGAACAGGATGAGCGCGAATGTGCCGATGATCGTCCAGGTCGGATCGGTTTCCTCGGCCCCGATGCTCATCCACAGGGCGATGGCCAGGATCGCGGTGTTGGCCAGCGTGTTGCCCAAAACAATGGCGGCCAGTGTTTCTCGCGGAGTGTCCAGCAATCGCAGCACGGTTGTGCCGGCACCGGGATTCTTCTCCGCCAGGTGTTTCGCGCGCCATTTGCCCAGCGAGAAAAGCGCGGACTCCGCGAGCGCGAACACAATGCTCGCGCACGCGAATGCGATCATTCCCAACAAGGCCACCAAGGGCGCCGACACCATCCGCGCAGCATGACGGCAATCTTCAAGGAATCAAAGCGAATCCCCCGAGGGAGGCATCTCTTCGGGTGCATTTGGGAACGTCTGTTGTCGAAGCTCTGCCTCGAGCGAAGCGGAGCTTCGCAGAAATTCCGTCCAAAGCGGGAGCTTGGGACGGTGAGCCAAAGAGCATCATCTCGTCGATGCCGCCGAATTCATTGGTTGCCGGATGGTCAGGGCCCCGCTATCTCCGAAGACCGCCATGAACAAGTTTTTCACCCTGCTTCTGCTGTTTTCGTTCTGCACCGCGAAGGCCGCCGATCAACACACCAATTTCATCATCGTTCTCTGCGATGACCTCGGCTACGGCGATCTGCATTGCTTCGGAAACGACGAATTGCACACACCGAATCTCGATGCCTTCGCCGCCGAAAGCCTGCGGCTCACCAGTTGTTATGCGTCGCATCCGAACTGTTCGCCTTCACGCACGGGGCTGATGACCGGTCGCACGCCTTATCGAGCGGGAATCCACAACTGGATTCCCATGCTCTCACCGGTTCATGTGAAGACGAACGAGATCACCATCGCGACCCTGTTGCGCAACGCGGGCTACGACACTGCCTTGTCCGGCAAATGGCACCTCAACGGTCGTTTCAATCTCACTGGCCAGCCGCAGCCCGGCGATCATGGATTCAACCACTGGTTCGCCACGCAGAACAACTGTCTGCCCAACCTCAAGAACCCCTACAACTTCGTCCGCAACGGCATTCCTGTCGGCCCGCTCAAAGGCTACGGCGCCCACCTCGTCGCGAACGAGGCGATCCATTGGATCAGTGAATTGCGGGACAAATCGAAGCCGTTCTTCCTGTTTGTATCGTTCCATGAACCGCATGAACCCATCGCGACCCATCCGAAATACGAGAAGCCCTACCCGTCCGATGATCCGAGCTATGCTCCACACCATGGCAACATCACCCAGATGGATGCGGCCTTCGGAGATCTGATGCAGGCGGTCGATCGGCTGAAGTTGCGTGAGAACACCTTTATCATCTTTACCAGTGACAACGGACCCGCCAAAACGGGTTTCCATCCCAATGGCTCAGCGGGTCTCCTTCGCGACAAGAAAGGGTACATTCCCGATGGCGGCATTCGTGTGCCTGGCATCATTCGTTGGCCCGGTCACACGAAGCCCGGCACGGTTTCGGATGTTCCGATCATCGGAACGGATATTCTGCCGACCTTCTGTGCGATAGCGGGCGTTGAACCGCCGCGTAATCGTGCGTTGGACGGCTCCAACATTCTCCCGTTGTTTCAAGGCCGAAAGATCAACCGCAAGACGCCGCTCTACTGGCACTTTTACCATGCCTCTGGCGCGCAGAAGGTCGCCATTCGCATGGGTGACTGGAAACTTTCCGCCGAGATGAATGCCGGCAAACCAAAGAACCGTGGCGGGATTGATCCGGTCGACCAAGAAACCATCAAAACCGCCACCCTCGGCCGGATGGAGCTCTACAACCTGAAGTCAGACATCGCCGAAAGCACGGATCTGAAGTCATCCGAACCCGGCCGTTTCGAACGCATGCGGAAGATTCTCGAAGCCAAGTATCGCGAAGTGCAGGAGGAGAGTCCGATCTGGCCCGCGTGGGAGTTCGCCAAATATGAATCGCAGCGGATCGAATGGCCGTCCTATCGGGGAGCTCGTCGTGTGCCGGCCCGGCCGACAAAGATCCCCGCCCGTTACATCGACAACCCTTTGATTGAGGCGGTTGAATGATTGGTTTCGCCCCGTTTGGGGGCAGCGACAGGTAGGGACGCTCTGCTGCGCGTCCGCGGCCAAGCAGCAGCTTGGCCCTACCGTCCGGGACAGAACTCCGACAAATTGCTTGAGTCCGGCCAATGCATCCGCAACACAATGCGCGCATGAAACATCTCCTAGCGTTGTCCATTCTCGCCTTCACGTTCTCCGTCCATGCCGGCCAAAAATCCACCTCACTGTTTGACGGCAAGACCCTGAAGGGTTGGACGGTCAAGGGCGGCTACGCCACTTACCGGGTTGAGGAGGGCACTATTGTGGGCAAAACGGCCGAGGGCTCGAAGAACACCTTCCTCTCCACTGATCGGAACTACGCGGACTTCGAACTTCAACTGGAAGTGAAGTGTGATCCGAGCCTCAACTCCGGCATCCAGATCCGAAGTCACGTCTATGAAAAGGACACGCCGCAGGCCTCCAAGCCCAAGCGCATCCGGGAGAAGGGTGAGATCTACGGCTACCAATGCGAGATCACCACGCAGGCTAAGGGGACGTCGGGCAACTTTTGGGACGAAGGCCGCTGGACCAAATGGCATACCGAACTTGATGAGGATGCAAAGAAGGCTTTCAAGGAGGGCGAATGGAACACCTATCGCATTGTTGCCAAGGGCAACCGCATCCAATCCTGGGTGAACGGGATCAAATGCGCGGACTTTTTCGACACGCTGGACAGCACCGGATTCATAGGCCTGCAGGTGCACAGCATCAAGAAAGGCACCGGCCCCTTCGAAGTTCGCTGGCGGAACATCCGCATTCGCGAATTGAATTAAGCTTCACGGAAGCTTGCGACCTGCTTCGGTCGCGAGCTTGCGGATGCCGTCCACCACCACCTTCTCCGCTTCGGGGGCAAACAGCCCGATTCCGCCCGAGTAGAGTCCACGGGTTTCGTATCCACCTTCTTCCAGGATCCTCGCCGACGGCAGATAGCCGTAGACGTCATTGCAGTACGCTGCGACCCATAGGTTGAGCGGGCCAAGGGCTTTCTCCAACATGTAGACGTAGTCGACCACGACCTCGCCTGACATGGCGACGAGCGTCAGGTCGTCTCCAAATTGCCAGAGGCCGAACGGAGCATCGTAGTGCTCAGCTCCCTTTTCGCCGTTGCTGTGCAGCTCCAACATCTTACCGGCCACCCAGCGGCGCCAACCGCCATATCCCTTGATGAATGATTCCAACTCCTTCTCGCCGAGCAGCGGCTGGAGCGGGACATCGATCTTGGCGTAGGCTGTCTTCAACGGACCCTCAACCGGAGACAGCCGCGAGTTCAGAATGCGCAGGACTTCCGTGCCCAATTCCTCCCCGTGTTGGCGAGCGTAGTCCAGGGTGCCGCGCGGATGGGGATTTGCATCGCCCGCGCAACCCAGCATGAACATCGCCTGCACGCCGGACATCTCCCGCTCGATATGTGCCTGCGCGAATCCGGCGTAGTCGCCGCAGATGGCATAGTGACGGCCGCCCAATGTGGTGTTGTGTGCGCACGCCTGAAACAGGACGGCGATTGGTGTGCCGTCCGACTTGTCGATCCGCAGGACGGGGATGCTGCGATCAATCGGCCCCCGCGGATTGAAACCCAGGATGATCCCGCGCGGTGTCGCTTCCCGGCGATTCATCACAAATTCCGCGACGCCGGTTCCATGCGAGAGTTTCACCGGCACCTGCTTTTTCAACGCCGCGATCGCGATCTCGACCACCCGGTCTTGCAGCCAACGCGTGTAAGCAAACAACGCCTCCGCATCCTTGTCCTGCATATTGCCCGATGCCTTCTTCTCGGTTGTCTGTGACGGACCGGTATGCGTGTGGGAAGAACTGAGGATGATTTCTGAACGCTTGAGCCCGGTTGCCTTCATGATCCGTTCCGCGATCGAATCACCAACCGCCGCCCGGAAGCCGATCAGGTCACTTGTGATCAACACCGCCCGTTTTCCGTTCTCATCCGTCAACGCCAACGCCTTGGCGTGCAGATGATTCACCACTCCTTCGTAGGGTTTGTTCCGCGATGCATAACCCGCCATGAACACCGGTTTGGGCGGTGTGATCACCACGCGGGCGAGACCGGCCTTCCAGTCAGCCACGGCGGAAAAGCTGAAGAGCAAAGAAACGACAATCAGGAAGCGGAACATGCGGCCATAAAACCGCAAATCCGCCAAACGTCAAACTCGCCCACTACGGATGGGCAATGATCCCATTCGTTCTTCGAGCTTCCTTGGGTATCAGGGGGATTGGGTATTCTGTCATTCCCACTCTTGACGCCGCCCGTTATCGGAACGAGACTCCCGTGACATCCTCTGGATCTGTC
>JAYPXF010000115.1:19849-20095 GCA_038154405.1 Verrucomicrobiales bacterium
GCACAATCCCGTCGGACCAAGACTAAGGGTTTCTGCCGGCATCCCCGCCGGTGACCCACGAAACCCGCCAGGCCCCCGGAGGGGGCCTTCCTTTTTAATAGGGGTCAGTCCAAAACGGCTTCGAGTTGACTCTGGGGCCAGCTTGGGGTCCAAAATGCTGATCAAGACTAAGAAGATCAAACGCGGCGGGGTAGAAGTCACCATCCATCCCGAGAAACACAAGAACAACACAGGCAAGATCTACGG
>JAYPXF010000116.1:0-1418 GCA_038154405.1 Verrucomicrobiales bacterium
GCCTCCGAACAAGCCGCCAAGCAGCGCGAAGAGGAAAAGAAGCAACGCGAATTGGAAGCCAAACGCCGCGCTGATGCCCGCGCCAAGGCCGAAGCCGAGAAAAAAGCCGCTGCTGACGCCGCCGCCGCCCTCCGCGCCAATCCGGAGAAATGGGTGACAGTGGCAACTCAGGATGCCAAGCAGGCCTCCGCCGCATCCGATCAGGCCAACGCCGCGCTGGCCAAGGCAGAAGCCGATTATCGCGCAGCGCAAAACAACTATAACAAGGCACTCGCCGCCGAAGATTCCGCTTCCGACGAACTCGCCAAAGCCAACAAGACTCTCAGTTCCAGCAGCCGCGCTCTCACCTCCGCGCAGCGTTCCCTGCAATCCGCCCAGAGCTCCCACGCCAAGGCCGTCAAGGATGCGCAGGCAAAACGCGACACCAAGGTGAACGCCGCCGCCAAGGCCGCCGAAGAAGCCGCCAAGCAAAAAGCCCAGGCCGAAGCCGAAGCCAAGACGCTCGGTGAGGCCGCCGCTAAGGCCAAGGCCGAAGCCGAAGCCGCCCTCAAGGCCGAGCACGACGCCAAGGGCACCAACGCCGGCGCCCAGGCGAACCTCAAGTCCGCCTCTGACAAAGATGCTTCGGCCCGCAAGTCAGCCACGGCGGCCAATGATGCCGTTCGCGTCGCGCAGCGCAAAGCAGCTGATGCCCGCAAGGCTCGTGACGAATACGAAGCCGCCGTCAAAAGCGCTCCCGATCCTCAGGCCAAGGCCGCATTGAAGGCCGCCACCATCTTCGCCGACAAGGCCGCTCGTGATGCGCAGACCGCACAGACCAACCTTTCCAAGGCTCAGGCCGACGCCACCGCCGCCGCCAACGCGCTCGCTAGGGCACGCCGCGCGGCCGACGTCGCCAACCGCGCCATTTCCGAAACGGCAACCCGCGCCGCGGCCGCACGCCGCAACGCCTCCTTGGCTGATTCCAAATTCCTGAGTGCCCAACAAAATGTGAAACTGGCCACGGTCAAGGTCACCGACGCCGACAAGGCGGTTGCCACCGCCAAGCAGATCAAGGTGGGCGACACCTCCTCTGCCAGCACCCGGCTGAAAGCTGCGCAGGAAAGCGCCAACAAGGCAGCCGTCGCGGAACAGAATGCCCGCGGTGCCGTCCAATCCTCCAGCGCCGCTGCCCAGAAAGCCGCCGCCACATTGACTGCCGCCAAGACTGCCATGGATGCCGCTCGCACCAAACGGGATCAGGTCAAGACCGCGGCCGCCGCTGTAAATTCCACCACCGACGCCGCAGCCCGCACACTTGCCCAGGCAGAACGTGCCCTGAACGACCAACGCGAACGCGCCCGTCGCGAACAGACCGCCCGGGACAAGGAAGAATCCCGCAAGCGCGCCGTTGCCCAAGCCAAGGCCAAGGAAGAAGC
>JAYPXF010000116.1:1518-20060 GCA_038154405.1 Verrucomicrobiales bacterium
ACAAGGAAGAATCCCGCAAGCGCGCCGTTGCCCAAGCCAAGGCCAAGGAAGAAGCTGAAGAGAAGGCTCGCCGCGAGGCCGAGATGAAGGCCAAAGCGGAAGCCAAACGCGCCTCCGAACCCCGACCGCCAAAGGGATTCTACGCCCTCTTCAACGGCAAGGATCTGACCGGCTGGTTCGGCAACAACCCACACGCAACGCAGAAGATCATGCGTTCCAAGAAACTGTCTGAGGAAGATGCGATCATCGAGCAACAGGGAGATTTCATCGAACACTGGACCATCGACAACGGCGAACTGGTGAACGACGGCAAGGGTCCCTACGCCACCACCACCCGTCATTACAACGACATCGACCTACGCCTCGAATACAAGACCGTCGCCAAGGCCGACAGCGGCATCTACCTGCGCGGAACTCCGCAGGTGCAGATCTGGGACACCACCGAGGAGGGCGGCAAATGGGGCTTTCCGCGGCATGCCGAAAGAGGCTCCGGCGGCCTGCACAACAACGGCACGAACTCACCCGGCAAATGGCCGCTCGTGCTCGCGGACAAACCGTTCGGGCAATGGAACAAATTCCGCATCCTTCAGCTCGGCAGCCGCACCTCCGTCTGGCTGAATGACAAACTCGTCGTCTCCGCCGCCACGATGGAGAACTACTGGGACAAGAGCCGGCTGACCCCGTTACGACCCGATGGACCGATCATGTTGCAGACCCATGGCGGGGAAATCCGCTGGCGCAACGTCTTCGTGCGTGAATTCACCGACGAACAGGCCAACCGCATGCTGCGCGGAAACGACCGGCCTCAAGGTTTCCGCAGCATCTTCAACGGTCGCAACCTCAACGGTTGGACGGGCGATACCGACAGCTACACGGTCCGCAACGGTGCGATCGTCTGCCGCGAAGGCATGGGCGGCAACCTGTTCACCGACGAGCAGTACGAAGATTTCGTCGTCCGCCTGGAATTCAAGCTGCCTCCCGGTGGCAACAACGGCCTGGCCATTCGTTATCCGGGCCAGGGACAACCGCATCTGGACGGCTTCTGCGAACTGCAGGTGCTCGACAACAAGGCGGAGAAATACAAGAACCTGCAACCGCATCAATATCACGGCTCGGCCTACAAGATCGCGCCTGCCCACCGCGGCTACCTGCGTCCCGTCGGGCAGTGGAACTACCAGGAGGTGACCGTCGCCGGTTCGCATGTGAAGGTGGAACTCAACGGCACGGTGATCCTCGATGCCGATCTCGACAATCGACTACGCTACACCGGTGAGAAACCGCAGCCGGGCCGCAAGCTCCGCAAGGGCCACTTCGGCTTTGCCGGCCACAAGGATCCGGTCATGTTCCGTCGCATCGCCATCAAGAAACTCTGATGGAATCCGAGACATCCGCAACCTCGAAACCCCGCGAGCCGCAATTGTGGGAGGCGCTTGTTCCAGTCGTCTCTCTGATCGCCATTCTCGGGGTCAATATCTTTACCTTCGGCAGTGAGTATCATCAGGTGCCGCTCATCCTGGCGGCGGCCGTGGCCTCGTTCATGGGACTGAAACTGGGCTTCACCTGGAAGGAAGTTGAGGACGGGATGATCAAGGGGATCGTCGTCGGACTGAAGGCAATCCTGATCCTGATGATTGTCGGCATGATGATCGGCACCTGGATTGCCGGAGGCATCGTGCCGCTGCTCATTCACTACGGACTGCAACTGTTGAATCCCAGTTACTTCCTGGTCGCCTGCTGTCTGATCTGCGTGGTCGTTTCGTTGGCCACGGGAAGTTCCTGGACGACCGCAGGCACGGTCGGCATCGCGCTGGTCGGCGTGGGCACGGCTTTGGGACTGCCCTCATCCATGACGGCGGGTGCAATCATTTCCGGCGCCTATTTCGGCGACAAGATGTCACCGCTGTCCGATACGACCAACCTGGCACCGGCCGTGGCGGGATCGGAGTTGTTCGAGCATATCCGGCACATGGTCTACACGACCGTCCCGGCCCTGGTCATCGCCCTGATTCTCTATGCCTTGTTGGGCATGAAGACGAGCGCGGCGGTAAGCAACGCCGACAACATGGCGGAGATCGCGAACGCGATTCAGACTTCATTCAAACTCAACCCGTTGTTGCTGATCCCTCCCGCCTTGGTCATCGGCATGGTGGTGTTTCGCATCCCGGCGCTCCCGGCACTGCTGGTGGGTGCGCTGCTGGGTGCCATGCTGGCAATCGCCATGCAGGGAGTCCCCGCGAAGGAAGCGTTCCACGTGATGATCGAGGGCTACAAATCGGAGACCGGCGTTGCCGCGGTGGATGATTTGCTGTCCCGCGGTGGCATGATGGGAATGATGCCCACCGTGGCGCTCATTCTGTCTGCGCTGGCTTTCGGCGGTGTGATGGAGCGAACCGGCCTGCTGGGTCGTCTTGGGCAGGCGATGCTGGAGGCGGCGAAGTCGACCGGCTCCTTGATCGCCGCGACGGTCGGCACGTGCTTTGGGGTCAACTGCCTGGCTCCGGAACAGTATCTCTCAATCGTCGTTCCCGGCCGCATGTATACCTCCGCCTACCGCGATCGGAATCTGCATCCCAAGAACCTTTCGCGAACCTTGGAAGACGCCGGCACCATGACCTCGCCGTTGATCCCTTGGAACGCTTGCGGCAATTTCATGGCGACCACACTGACCGTGTCCACCCTCGCGTTCGCGCCGTACGCCTTCGTCAACATTCTCTGCCCGATCATCGCCATCATCTGCGGCTTCCTCGGCTGGAAGATCGTTCCCGCGGATTCCGAAGAAAAGTGAGCGCGGACCGATGGCGGGAATCGCGCCGTCCTGGTCTTGCTCGGAATTTTCTACGGGTTAGGGAGGAGAACCATGCGATGAACATTGGAACCCAAGTAGCGTAGCGACGTGTCAGGTATAGCCGTGGGTTTCAACCCACGGTTACCCATCACCGATCAAGGCCGTCACGTAGTGACCGCTCTGGCGTCTTGGAGTCTTTTTGAGCGGTCGCTACGCGACTCGAATCGGTAGAGAATGTGATATAACCCAAGGCAGAGATGGGAGGACTTGAGGTCGGTTCCGCCTCATTCTTCGAAGATCAAGAAATGGTCTGGAAGGAGCAATGCCCTCCAATGTGTCACTTGTAGTCCCCGCCGCGAAGGCTCTTGAGCACTGATTTCTGCCACTGGCGAAGCTGCTGTTTCATTTCCTTCACCACACCCGGTTTCGCCTCTGCCAGATTCTTCGACTCCGCGCCGTCGGCACGCAGATCGAACAGTTCCACGCCGGAATTCTTTTCGCCTTCGATCACCAGCTTGTAACGATTGCCGATCATGGTGCGGGGACCGGTGTAGCTTCGTTCTTTGATCGGCGGATGATGATAGTTGCGGAAGTTGCGCGTCGGAATGTCCCCCATCAGTTTCACCAACGGCGTCGTACCTTTCTGCAGTTCCGGATCAATGTAAGGCTTCAATTTCCCGAGATTCAGGTTGCGGGTGTTGTAGCTCCAGAAATACATCGGTGAAGGACGCTGCTTCATCTTGCCGTCGATGAGCGGAAGGATGTTGATGCCGTCCAAGGGCCGATCGGGCAAGGCCTGGCCAACCATTGCGCTGACCGTCGGCAGCATGTCGCTGGTCACGGAATTGACCGCCGAACGAAACGGTTTCCGGATCCGGGCCGGCCATTCGATCACTCCGGGAACGCGGATCCCGCCGTCATACACCTTGCCCTTCAGTCCGCGCAACGGTGACGACGCATACCCGCTGGGCGGGGTGCCGTTGTCGCCGCAATACCAGAGGAGGGTGTTGTTCCGCAGGCCGACCGACTTCAGGTAATCCCGCAGCTTGCCGATCGCGCGATCCATGGCGGTGATCTCCGCGTAACGTTCACGCAACACATCACGCAGCGGGCGCTTGGTGCGCCGACCGGTTTCATTGGAAGTCAGCGAAACCGTTTTCTTCGCATACTCCTTCGGAAGGTCGTCATACAACGCGAGATCCTTCGGTAATCCGCTGTAGGGCTCATGCGGTGATCCGAACCAGATGACTGTCAGGAATGGTTCGCCCATCTTCCTTGCCTTGCCGATGAAACGGATCGCCTCGTCGATGATGATCTCGGAACTCTCGCCCATGATCTTCTCGGGTGGACCGCCGTTGCGCGAAAGCGTCGGGTTCAGCTCAAAGAAATTGTCGTGCGACAACCACTCATCAAATCCCATTGCACCGGGGCTTGTAGGAGAAGAGGCCTTCACCGGCCCCACATGCCACTTACCGAAATGTCCGGTCGCGTAGCCGGCTTTCTTAACCTGGTGCGCGATCGTGATTTCCTCGGGACGCGTGGACCAGTTTGGCGTGAATGTGCCGGCGCGGTTCGGATGACGCCCGGTCAGGAAACTTCCGCGCGTCGGCGAACAGGACGGGTGTGCCGCGTAAAACCGATCCAGCCGCAGTCCGGTCGCGGCCATTTCATCCAGCACCGGCGTCTTGAGGTGGGGATGACCGTTGTAGCCGGTCTCCTCCCAGCCATGGTCATCCCCCATCATGAGGATCACGTTGGGCCGATCAGCCGCGAAGAGTTGCGCGGCACAGAAGAGAGCGAGAATGGCTGGGAGTTTGCGAGTTGTTTTCATGTGAGACGACGGCCCGGCGGAATACACCTATTTGGACGCGTCGTCGAGCACGACGGATTCAGACGATTGATCCGACTGTTTGCTTTTGCCGACCGTCTTGATCAACATCCACATCATCACGGACAGGGCGCACGCTCCGATGACCAGCAGAGACGCAATCACCCGAATGGTCATTCCCCGACGCACGGCCGCATCGCCTTCTTCCACCGGGGTGTCCTTGATCACGCGTGTTTCCGGTGGCGGCCAGCGACGCGATCGAATGATGCGCCCCGCAAACATCCACGCCCATCCGGCACCGATCAGAATCGGCAACGTGATCGGCACACAGAGAATCCATGGCCGAGCCAGAATCAGTTCGCTGTTCGCTTTGAGCCAACCTTCCAGGTTCAGCGAAAGAACCACCCCGATCGCGGCTCCGATCAACAGGAGTATCAACGCCTTGCGCCGCGCTGCCGGATCCGCCTTTTGAATCTCCGGTTCACTCATGGGATTTCGCAGTCTGAACCACAGTCCCACACGCCGTCCAGTTCAGCTGCGAACTATCGATATTCGAAGATCGCGCCGGCGGTTGCATCCGAATCACTCACAGCGCGGATCCAATAGGCACTGAAACCTTCGGGGAAATCATGTTCGGTCGCCTCTCCGGCTTTGATGGCGAATTCGCGGTAGGGAATCCACAGTCCGGTTCCATCCACATCGACTTCCAAGGTGATGGTTGAATTGCGATCGGATTCGAGGGTGACAGATTTCTGATCGTAGGCGGTCATCAGGTAGGGGTCGGAAGGTTCGCCGGCATTGACCTTGGTGTTCTTCCATGGGCCGCCTTGGCCGCGTGGTTTGCCAAGCTGCCAGAGATCATCGACCACCCCGGCCCAGATGGCGGCGTGGCCGTCGGCGCTGCGGAAGATGTGTTTGCCCTTGATCCTCGCGTCCAGGCCGGTGAACAGGAGCAGACCATTATGGGAACAGAAGTCGTGAATGGCGAGGTTGTGCGTCGCCACGGGGCGGACCTTGGCGAGCCCCTGGGCGTTGCGGGCGGGCAGTTCGTAGAAGGTTCCATGGATGTTCAACAGGTCGCGCTCGGTGGCGACTTCGCGACACACGCGGGCGAGTTCAAAATCGGCAGCGGATGATTCCGCAATCTCTGGGCGCTCTTGAAACAGGGCGACCTCATAGACGCGGAAGTAATCGCTGGAATCGGTCCATACGCGAATGCGGTCCGTGGACACAGATTCATCGAGCAGTATTTCCCGACGCGAATCTCGGTTGCTGGAAACGGTTGCGATGTCACGCCAAGAGTCGCCTTTGCGGACCTGAACGCTGAAGCGCTCGGCGACGGACACCTTGCCGCCCTGCCAACCGGTCACGACCCAGATGCTGCTAAATGTCTTCGCCTCTCCGAGATCCAGTTCGAGCCAGTTCTGCTTCTCATTTGATTTGCCAACCCAACGACTGTCGTCATCCAGCTTTCCGTCGACGACGTGGTTGGCGGCATAATCGCGATGAGTGGAGCTCACTTTGACTGCGGCGTTGCGAGCGAGGTTTTGCGCCAGATGCTCGGCAAAGGATTTGCCCCGCCGAGCCTTCTGTTTCTTGGCCGGGCGATAACGATCATTCTTGGGCAGGCGATATCGTTTCCCATCTTCCTCGATCACCACGGAAGCGGCATCGACGGAAAAGGCACGTGCAGGCTGGGCCACGTCAGACACCAACTGCTGTGCAGCCTTGGTGTCGTCCACCGGTGACAATTGCATTCGTCGATCCAGCTCGTAGTACCTGCCGTCATTTCCGACGAGTCCCAGTCGATTGTAAGCAAGGCTGCGCATCAGCCCGCCCGTTGCCGGTTTGGCACCTGCCTCTGTCAGTCC
Source organism: Verrucomicrobiales bacterium (assembly GCA_038154405.1). GTDB lineage: Bacteria > Verrucomicrobiota > Verrucomicrobiia > Limisphaerales > JAYPXF01. The sequence continues at coordinate 8,003 of JAYPXF010000116.1, forward strand.
GGCGAACATGGCGGCGTTGTCAGCTGGACGTTCGTCGCGATTGCGGTATTGGAAATTCGCGGCAACAGACTTGGCAGCGCTTTCACTACGGAGCCGAATCCAGGCACCGGTATCCTTGCCCCCAAAGATCATGGATTGCGAACGGTCTATCTTGATCTCCCGCAAAGTACTCCACTCATCAGTTCCGTTTCGGTCCACTTCCAACACGAATGTCACCGGCTCATCGGACTGGTGACTGAGGTGGAGCTGGCGATGGTCGTAGCCGGAGAACAGGAACGGATCGCTGACCTGCCCCTCTCGGATATCGTCCCGCAACCACACCGATCCGCGGCCGATGGCGGGACCGAGTTGATCCAGTTGTTGCGGCTTCACAAACCAGAGACTCGAGTTGGATTGTCTGGGCGCGCCATGTTTGGCCTTGAAACTGCGCACGTTCAGGAACTCGGCGCGGGCGGAGTCATCACAACCCAGCACCACGCGATCGTTCCAACGACAAAAGTCACCGATGACTTTCAGGTAATTGGAGCGCGGCGCGATACCGGCGGAACTGCCTTTGGAGAATCCAGCGGGAAATCGCCAGAACGTTCCGTGCATGGTGGCGAGCAGATCCGTTTCACCTATCTCGCGGATGCGCGGCCATTCGGTGTTCCAGCCATGTGAGCCATCATAGCTGTGGCTTCCCTTGGGCAGGCGATAGAAATGCCATTGTTTGTCTTCCAACAGACCGAGCACCACGGATCGCGCATCCCATCCCATCGTCCAGACAGGATCTTTGCCGGGATCACTGCTGCCGTGGATGCCACCTGGTCCGGTGATTTCCGTGAACTGGTGTCGGCGGACAAGCTGCCAGTCGCCTTCGCCGAACCATTGCGCCAAGGCCCCCGATGGAATGGTGGGATCAGATTTGACCAAGGGATGGCGCTCGCCGTTGTTGGCATACATCAACCGTCCTTGTCCCGAATAGAGTCCCTTGCCGTGGTAGCCGGGGAGCTGTGATTTGATTCCCACTTTCGGCGCCCCGCCATTGCCGTCACGAATCAGGCACTTGGTCTCCAGGGTGTTCACGTTCACCTCATAGAGACCTTCCTCCATGGTGGCGTAATAGACCTTGTTCTGCGGATCGGTGAGATGCCGCGCGTTGCCGGTGAGACGGCCATACATGGTCTTGGGCGAAATCACTCGCACATTGCTCTTCGCGTCAATCAGGTACGGGCCGATGAGCAACTGATTGGATTCCCGATGAATCATACGATTGGCCGGCGTGCCCCCGACGCTGCCGGGAAAGATGATCTGTTTCAGATCCGGAGTGACCTGGTACAGCTTGTCGGTCGAACCGCCCGGCTGGTGCGGCGCATAGGTGATTGCCCAGAGATTCCCCTGCCACGGCACGACCGCGCCGGTGCCACATTCATTCTCGTCGTTCCACATGGTCAGGTGCGGATAGACTCCGGAGATGTTGAGCGCCGGATTGCCGTCGTTGACCACCGCGTCGTTCCAGCGGTTCAGCGACTTCTTCAGCTCGGCGACCAACATCGGCTGTTGTTTGGCGAGGTTGTTCTGCTCACCGGGATCCTTGGCCAGGTCGTAGAGAAATGTCCCAGTGGGTGTCTCGGCAATCTGCAGTGACGGATTCGGTGACTTGCGGGTGATGAGCAGTTTCCAGTTGCCACGACGGACGGCAGCCTGCTTGCCAGTTTCCCAGAAGAGATCCGTCCGTTCCGTCTTCACATCGGGTTGTTTCAGACTCTTCCAAAACGATGTGCCGTCGAGATTGTCAAGAGATGCCGGCTCGGTGATGAAATCACGGATGGTGGGATACAGATCCAACGTGCTGACGACGTGGTCGCAGATCCGCTCTTTGAGACCCGGAACACTCACGATCATCGGCACGCGTATCCCGCCTTCGAACAGGGTGTATTTCCCGCCGCGCAACGGAGAGTTATTCGCATAGGTGACCAGGGAACCGCCATTGTCACTCACCAGAAAGATCACCGTGTTTTCAGCGAGCCTCAGATGCTCGAGTTCGTCCAGGATACGGCCGATTTCGCGATCGAGCAGGTGCAGTTGGCCGAGGTAATACTCGCGTCCTTCCGGATGTGCGGGATAACCGATCTTCTTGCGCCACTTCCACAGATCCTCACCCGGTTTGAGATCTGCAAACCCCTCCAGCCCCTTGTTCTTCAGGTAGGATTCCGGCAGTTGATGGGTGTAGTTGTGAACGGCGTTGAAGGACAGATGCAGGTAAAACGCTTCCCGCTGATGATCGCGCAGAAACTTGCAGGCCTGTGCACCGAAAAGTTCGGTTGAGAAGCCTTCAACATCCTGCTTCTCCCGCTGCACCCACATCGGTCCTTGATGCAGGCGATCCCTGCCTTGTTGAAACTTCTTCGCGTGATGCAGATAGTGTTTTGTGCCACCGGAAAAACCGTAGAAGGTGTCGAAACCGTGGTTCATCGGAAAGCCGCGACCATCGACCTTGTCTTCCGAACCATGGTGAAACTTGCCGATGTAACCCGTCGCGTATCCCCATCGCTTTGCCATCTCCGCAATCGTGTCCAGATCCGGCCGATGTAGTCCCTTGCCGCCATACCAGGTCACTCCCTGGCGTTGTTGATATCGTCCCGTCATCAGCCCGACACGCGAGGCATTGCAGATCGGAGCCGTGGCGTAGGCATTGGTGAAACGAACCCCGGCCTTGGCCAGGCGATCCATGTTGGGGGTGCTGACATCCTTGGCAGCGCCGGCCACAGAAGACAGGTCGGCGTAACCGAGATCGTCCAGAACGATGACGACGATATTGGGTGTTCCTGCTCTGGCACGTTCGGAAGAAGTCAGAAACAGCACGAACAGGACAGATGAAATCGTTGCCAAGGTTCTCATGCATGAGGGATTCGCGGCTGACATACCACACCAAGGTCCGACTGACGAATATTGGACGGACAGATTTCGCAACGAAGGACATCGCTCCTTGGTGAGCCCTGTCGGAGCCGGCTCTTGGGGAACCGAAGGAGCCTGACCACTACCCACATATTGGACGCACCGCTGTGACTGCGGATGGTCGAGGACCTGTTCTTGGGGCAGAAGGGCAACCGATGAATAAAACGGAATCAAGGGCGGCAAAATGATGTTTCGGAGCCTGATTCTGCCTGAATCCGGACCACAGCGGATGGTGGAATACAGAACGGGCCGAAGTGCAAATCCGGATGTCACAACCCCTCTTCAGCAAGCGTGAGCGAGCAGATTGGGGCTCACCGGGATTTGGGTAGAGGAACCTGGCGCGGGCTCTGCAGGTAGGCGATGAGTTCGCGAACCTGGTGGGTGTTGAGCGGCTGCAGCAAGCCCTCGGGCATCATGGACAGCTCGCTTTGTTTGCGATAGGCGATGTCCTTCTTGGCGAGGGTGAGCACTTCGGTCGGCGTGACCAGCGTGATGGTGTTGGCGTCCTCGCGCGTGACAATTCCGGTCAGACTGCGATCGTCCTCGGTGTCGATGTCCGTCGTGCGGTAGTCGTTCGGAATTTCGGCGTTAGGATCGAGGATGTTGTGGAGCAGGTAATCGATGTCCGTTCGATTGGCGCCGGTAATGTCCGGCCCCACTTTGCCGCCGACGCCGAACATGGTGTGACACTGTCCGCAGATCACGTTGTAGAGCTGGCGGCCGTTGGCGAGGTCAAGCCGCTTGGGCCCGTCGACGGACAAAAGCTTCTTGTAGTTCGCAATCTCCTTCTTCTTCTCCGCCGGACTGTCGCGCACCACGCCCCAGATCTTGGCGACGGCGGCGTTGATCTCCCGCTGATTGAAACGGCGCAGGCAGCGGACGATGTCCGCCGTCAGATGATTGGCCGGAACCTTCTTGGCGGCGACCGCGGCGATCAAGGACTTGGCGGAACTGGTGCGGGAGACCAGCGTGCTCAACGCGGCGCGGCGGTGTTCCAGACCCGGCAGCTTGGGATAGGAGGCGATGATGCGTTTTGCGATGCGTGAATCGTTGAAGCGGGTGAGTGACGCCAGCGCGGTGGGTCCAAGTTGCGGATGGATGACCAGCGGCAGGGCCAGATCCACCAGTTGGGCATCCTTGGCGTCGGCCAGGGAGCGGATGGCCTTCAGGCGTTGCCCGGCGGGAACCTTCGGATTCGCGAGTTGTTTGCGAAAGGCGTCCAGCGCGGAGGCGCTGCCAAACTTGAGGGACAACACCCGGGTCAGTTCGCGGACTTCGGCGTTGGGGCTTTTCTTCAGGCGCTTCTCGACCGCCGCCCAATTCTTCGGCGTGTCCGTTTTTCCGGTGCCTTCCAGGCTGTCACGCAGGCCACGCAGGATATCGAGATCAAACTGCGGATCGGCATTCTCCTTCAACACGCCGACCAATGCGTCGATGGCTTCGTCGCCACGAAGAGGATTCGCAATGCTGAACAAGAGCAACAGGCAGAAGAGAAATCGCATGGGTGTTTGTAGAAACAGCAGACCGGGGTCTCAACGAATTTATTCGCCCACTGTGAAGACTACGAATGTGAATAGCTGGGACTGGTCCGCGTCACTTGGCCGGTGTTACGGTTTCATCCAGCCTGCGTTGCCCCAACAACCAACACGCCCTGACCGAGCGCCGGCACCGACAGACTGATGATTGTATACTTGAACGGGAGCTACCTGCCCAAGGACGAGGCCAGTGTCTCGCCGGATGATCGCGGGTTTCTCTTCGCCGACGGCGTGTATGAAGTGTTGTATTCCTACGACGGCATGTTGCTGCGGGAAGACCTGCACTGGCGACGGCTGAAGCGGAGTCTGCACGAGATTCACATCAAGGGACTGGGTGGCGTTGATTTCGGGGAGATCTGTCGGGAACTGGTGGACCGGAACAACCTTTCCGACCGAGACGCAATCATCTACCTGCAGATCACCCGGGGCGCCGCGCCGCGGGCGCACGCCTTTCCGAAGGACGCCGAACCGACCATCTATGGCTTTGCGCGGCCGCACGATCCGCCGCGGGAACAGCAGGAGAACGGCTGCCGGACGGTGATGGTGCCGGACGAACGCTGGCTGCGTTGTGACATCAAGTCCGTGTCGCTGCTGCCCAATGTCCTCGCCAAGGAAAAGGCGATGGATGCCCGGGCCTTCGAGGCGGTGTTGGTGCGCGACGGAAACATCACGGAATGCTCTTCCGCCGCCTTTGCCGCAGTCTACAACAATGAGTTTGTCACCGCGCCGTTGAGCAACCTGATCCTTCCGAGCATCACCCGCGAACTCACCTTGGAGCTGTGCGCCAACCTCGACATCCCCGTCGCGCGGCATGCCGTGCCGGCCGAGATTGTGGACGGCCTCCAGGAGGCGATACTGATGAGCACCACGGCGGAAATCATGCCGATCACCCAGATCGACGGCTTCATCATCGGCGACGGCGTTCCCGGCCCGGTCACCCGAAAGCTGCAGAAAGCCTTCCGCCAGATGGTTCAGCAGGACCAGGCGATCAAATCCTCCGAAGTCAGCTGACTCGGTCGGCGGTCACGAATCAAACCAGAATCTGTTTCACGGCACGCGCGTGTTCGACGCCGGTGAGACGCTGGTTGAGGCCTTGAAAGCGGTGGGTGAAGCGTTCGTGGTCGATACCCAGGCAATGGAGCATCGTGGCGTTGAGATCGCGAATGTGGACTGGATTCTCAGCGATGTTGTAGGAGAAGTCATCGGTCTGCCCGTAGGAAACTCCGCCTTTCACCCCGCCACCGGCCAGCCACATGCTGAAGCAACGACCGTGGTGGTCGCGTCCGTCGTTGGCCTTCCCTTGGCTGTAGGCGGTACGACCGAATTCACCGCCCCAGATGACGAGCGTGTCATCCAACAGACCGCGATTCTTCAGATCGGTCACCAAAGCGGCTGAGGCTTGGTCGATGTCGTGACACTGGGCGCTGAGGTCGCGCTTGAGACCGCCATGCTGATCCCAGCCGCGATGAAAGAGCTGAATGAAGCGCACATCCCGTTCGGCCATGCGGCGGGCCATCAGACAGTTGTAGGCATAGGTTCCGGGATGGCGGGCTTCCTTGCCGTAGAGGGCGAAGGTGCTTTCGGGTTCGTCGGAAAGGTCGGCGATTTCGGGTGCGGCGGCCTGCATGCGATAGGCCATCTCGTATTGCGCAATGCGGGTCTGGATTTCCGGATCACCGCTCTGTGCAAACTTGAGACGATTGAGGGCGGCGAGGTCGTCGAGTTGAGCGCGGCGATTGGCGCGGGTGATGCCGGGTGGGTCTTTCAAATAGAGTACCGGATCGCCACTGCTGCGGAGGAGCACACCTTGGTGATCGGAAGGGAGAAAGCCGCTGCCCCAGAGCCGGGAGAAGATCGGTTGGCCCGGGTTCTTGCCGTTGCCCTGGGAGAGCAGAACGATGTAAGCGGGCATGTTCTGGTTGGCGCTTCCGAGTCCATAGCTAGCCCAGGCACCGGCGCTGGGTTGGCCGGGGATCTGCGAGCCGGTGTTGATGAAGGTAATGCCGGGGTCGTGGTTGATGGCCTCGGTGTGCATCGAGCGGATCACGGCGATGTCATCGGCGATCTCGGCGGTGTGCGGGAGAAAGTCGCTGACCCAGGCTCCACTCTGGCCGCGCTGCTTGAAGTCCCTGATCGGGGCAAGGACTGGGAAGGCCTTTTGCCCGGCAGTCATGCCGGTGAGGCGTTGGTTGCCACGAACGCTGGGTGGGAGTTCTTCGCCGTTACGTTTCTCCATCACCGGCTTGTAGTCGAGCAGGTCGATGTGCGAGGGACCGCCGGACATGAACAGGTAGATGACCCGTTTTGCGGTCGGCGGAAAATGCGGCAGGTCCGGGCGGGCGGCCTGCGTACGGGATTCGATCAGCGAACCGAGGGCAAGTGCCCCAAGTCCGACGCTGGACCGGCCAAGGAACGTGCGACGGGAGACTTCGAAGTTCATTCGCGGGTGATGGTTTCGTCAAGGTTGAGAATGAGGGAGGCGACGCTGGTCAGGGCGGCGGTTTCCGCGCTGCCGGGACGATTGAGATAGTCCGTGATCCGGTCGGGAGAGGTGCTGAAATACTTGAGCTGCCGTTGGTAAGAGTCTTTCAGGATTCGCAATTCCTTTTCCGACGGCGGCCTCGCAGTGCCACGGCGAAAACCGTCCCGGATCTTCGCGGCGATGTCTGTTCCCGACATTCGTTGCGCCAGACCTCGTGAGGCTTCCACGAATTGCGGGGCATTCATCAGCGCCAAGGCCTGCAGCGGGGTGTTGGTGCGCATGCGACGAACGGTGCAGGTTTCGCGATTGGGGGCGTCGAAGGTGGTCATCACCGGTGGGGGCGAGGTGCGCTTCCAAAAGGTGTAGAGGCTGCGACGATAGACCTGGCGTCCGCGATCGGGATAAAAGTGCTGGGCGGTGAACACGGTCGGGTGACCGAAGTGGCTCACTTCCTTCCACAAGCCGGCCGGCTGCGGGGGATAGACACTGGGTCCGCCAAGCGCACGATTCAGCAAACCACCTATGGCCAGGGCGCTGTCGCGGACTGATTCAGCAGAGAGCCGATAGCGGGGCGCGCGGGCGAGAAGCCGATTGTAGGGATCGCGCGTGACCAGTGACGCGGTGACATCCGAGCTTTGTTGGTAAGTGCGGGAGAGCAACATGGTTTTCAGGAGCCCGCGCAGGTCCCAGCCGGAGGATACGAATTCGGAAGCCAGCCAATCGAGCAGCTCAGGATGCGACGGCCATTCACCTTGCGAACCAAAATCTTCGGTGGTCTTGACCAGGCCCGTGCCGAAGAGCATCTGCCAGTAGCGATTGACCACCACGCGGGGGGTCAAGGGATGAGCGGGATCGGTAAGCCAGTCGGCGAGGGCAAGCCGATTGGTGCCGTCGGCGGGCAGACTGCCGAAGATCGCGGGAATGCCCGGCGTGACAATCTCGCCGTGCTGATCGTATTGACCGCGCACCAACATCGGTGTCTTGCGATTGGCCGCGGCCTCGTCCATCACCATCACCGTGGTCTTTCCGGTCTTGAGCGACTCTCGTAGAACTCCGATTTCCCCGTCGATGCTCTTTACCAGTTTGTCCATGTCGCTGTTCGCCTTGGCGAAGGCGGCAACGATCCGGGATTGTTCTTCGGCCGAGCGCCGGGCTGCCGGTTTGCGCAAGGCGGCAATGACCGCGTTCTCGTTGGCCTTCAAACGGTCAAAGGTGTTGCCCCACGGCCGGGCGCCATGCGCGGCAACCACGGACGCCTTTGTGAATCCATCGGGAAGCTCCCCCCGGTTCCATCGCAGTTTCAACTTGTCGCTGACCAGCCAGGTTTCGTCCGTCCCGATGTAGCCCCCACCGGACAGGGCAACCATCGCCACCAACGCCGCTTTGCTCCCCCCCTTCTCCCAATCCCTGCCCGCGATCGCGATGAGGTTCTTGCCCTGAATCAACAAGGGGCGCAGATCGAACACCGACGGTTCCCGCCAGTCCGGGGCCTTGCCGAGCGGCTTGCCATTGATCCAGATCTCCGCCTCGTTGTCGCAGCTTACGAACAGTTGCGCCTTCGCGGGAACATTCTTCAGTTCAAACGTCTTACGGAACCAGGCGAACTCACCGGTGCCTTTGCGATTTGTCCAGATCCAGGACAAACCCTTGCCGACGTTTCCTCGTGGAACGGGAAAAGCGACACCGATGCTCTTTCCGGAACCTGATTTCGCGAGGGTGTCTCGCTCCCATCGGGCGCGGGCATTGCCGATGAAAAGATCCGAACGTTCCTTCAGGCCTTCCAGAGCGGCGATGCGTCCTTCGATCGCCGCGCGAAACTCCTCCGCGTCCTGCAACATTGGCGCAATTTGAAGAAACGGTTTGGTGTTGCCGTTCTTGGCTCCGGTGCCGCGTTCGGATGTCGTGTTGAAAAACGCGAAAAAGCGATAGTAGTCCCGCATCGAGATTGGGTCGTACTTGTGATCATGACACTGGGCGCACTTCATTGTGAGCCCAAGGAATGCCGTTGACACCGTGTCGATCTGGTCAGCGATCCGCGCCACCCGATACTCTTCCGGGATGGTACCACCCTCGTGCGTATTCATCGCGTTGCGCAGGAAACCCGTGGCAATCTTCTGTGTCTCGGTCGCGTTGGGCATCAGGTCACCGGCAAGTTGCTGACGTATGAATTCGTCGTACCGAAGGTTGCTGCGAAACGCATGGATCACCCAGTCGCGCCAACCCCACATGTCCCGATGATCATCGATCGAATAGCCGTTGGAATCGGCGAATCGCGAAACGTCGAGCCAGTCCTGCGCCAGTCGTTCCGCAAACTGGGGCGTCTTCATCAGGCGATCAATGGTCGTCTCAAGGTCTGGCTGTCGCAGAAACGAATCCACTTCGGACAAGGTTGGCGGCAGGCCGGTGAGATCGAGATACACGCGTCGCAGCAAGGTCTCCGGTGCGGCCGGAGGTGAGAATGAAAGGCCTTCTCGTTTCAGGCCCGCGGCGATGAATCGGTCGATCACGTTTGGGCCCGGCGTTTCGACCTCGGGCGGTTTCGGTCGCCTGACCGGTTCGAAAGCCCAATGACCCGAGAACGGTGCACCTTCCGCGATCCAACGCTTCAGCAGACCGGTCTCGTTGGCCGTCAGTGGATTCTTCTGCTCCGGCGGTGGCATGAGTTCGTCTGTGTCCGTGCTTGTGATGCGCGTCACCAACTCACTCTCCTCCGGTTTGCCGGGGACGATCGCCGCATAACCTCCCAGGTCGGCGAAGGCGCCTTCCTTCGTATCGACACGGAACTTCGCCGCCCGTTCCTTTGAATCAGGTCCGTGACAGGCAAAACACTTCGCCGACAGGATCGGGCGGATGTCGCGATTGAAATTGAGCGAGTCCGCCCAGACGAGATCGCCGGACGCAATGACCAACAGAACGAATAGAGACGTCTTGTTCATCGGACAGTTTCTTCTGAGGAGTTTCGACGCCAGTCCGCAATCACCTTCTTCAATCGTTGAACGATCTGCGGATGTTTCTTCGCCAGATCGTTCTTCTCCTGCGGATCTGATTTGAGGTCGTAGAGGCGAACCCCCGCCGTGTCCCAAGCGTGCACGCGCTTGTATTGGGTGGTGTCCTTGCCGTGGAAGCGTTGGATCAATTTCCAATCGTTTTCCACACACCAGAGGTATTGTAGGGTGTCATCCGGATCACCGAGAGTCATGTTGTGGATCGCATGGGTGACGCCGAAGACGCGCTTGCGAGCCGTTCTGGCGTCCGCGTCCATCAGATTGACGCCGGGCAGATCAGCCGGTGTCTCGAGACCCGCTGCAGCTGCGATTGTTGGAAAGAGGTCGATCGCGTGAGCGAGGTCATCCGAGCGCAGCGGCTTCAGGCGATCGGGCCAGGAAACCAGGATAGGTGTGCGGATGCCGTTTTCATACGGCGAGCCTTTTGAACGCAGGGCGAATCCGCCCCACGTCTTCTGGTTCGGATCCTGCGCATTGGTGCTTCGCGCCGCCCAGCCGTTGTCGCAGATGAGCAGCACCAGCGTGTTGTCGGCGATTCCCTTGCGCTCGAGATGATCCAGCAGTTGACCACAGGTTTCATCGAACCACTCGCACATGGCGTAATACTTGGCGACGTCCGCCGCGCGACCGGGCTTGGTGTAATTCTTCAGCAGGCGTTGAGGTGGGTTGTGCGGTGTGTGGGGAAGGAATGGTGCATACCAGACGAAGAACGGCTTCTTCTTCGACACGGCGTAGTCGATGAATTCCGTCACCGGTTCCATGTCCTCGCGTCCGATCTTCAAGCCGACATCGCCGTGGCGTCCCCGACGCTTCGGATCGCCGTGCGTCATTCCGTGGGTGAACCCACCATCCGCGAATGAACCCTCCCACCACTTGCCGGACTGATGGGCCAGATAGCCGTTCGATGTCAGCAGGCGGATGAAACTTGGATGCCGATGAAACTGTTTTCGCAACGGCACATCCAAGGCCGCGCGATCGTTGCGGCCATCGACATCGTTGCCGGTGACGCCATGCTGAAACGGAAACCGCCCCGTCACCATCGACGCCAACGATGGCCGGCACAAGGGCGATGCGACGTAGCCGCGACCGAACACCAGGCTCCGTTTCGCGAGCCGATCCAGGTTCGGCGTTCGGATATCAGGATGCCCCATGAACCCGTAGTCACTCCACGCCTGATCGTCACCAAGGATGAAGACGATATTGGGGCGTTTCGAATCTGCGACACCGGAGGTCAACAGCGACAGCAGCGTGAGGAGTGTGAGAAATGTCTTCATGAGGTTCGTTTCGTTCGGCGCGCGTTTCCTATCGCTGCCGTACTGACTTCGATCTGGCGAACCTTTTCGGACGCCTGGCGGGACCGATGAGGATTGAGATCTTCCCTGACTCTTGATCACTGATCTCGCTCAATGGTCAGAAGGGCGCTGTCGATTAGTTCGAGGGCGGTCGTGAAGTTTCCGTCCACGTAATAGAGGGCCCAGACTTCCTTGCCATCCTTGTCGTCTTCCTCCCGCTTGGGGTAGCCGACAAGATCGAGCAGTTGAAAGGTGCGGGGATCGGCGTTGTCGATGTCGACGGCGTAAACCAGTGACGACTGGTTGTCATTCGGTTGGTCGATTTCGATCAGAAGGCGGTAGGGCAATGATTCGTCGGTGTTGGCCGGCAGGATGTAGTCGGCGGGATCGAAGGAGCTGTTCTGCGTCGCTCCGGAGACCCCATCGACGTCGAGTTCCTCGGCCAGGTCTTTGCCGGAGGCCTCCGCCTTCGACTTCGCCGTTTCCCAGCCACGGCGTTTGAAGTCCCAGTAAGGCAGCGCGGTGAGGTCGTCGGGTTCGTGCAGCGTCTTGATATGGTAGTGGGAGGCGTTTTCCAACCAGATTGCAAAGTGGGGCGGCTGGTTCGTGTCAAAGCCCGAGCCGGTACGGACGTTGAGGGCCATCGTGTAGCGCGGATCCGGCGCGTATTGATAGGCCAGCCCTTTCTCGGTGACCTCGAATCGGTCGATGGCGGGGCCGAGATTGCGGCTGAGGGTCAGCACACTTTTGATCGGCGCGGGTTGCCAGAAGAACAGCCCGGCCAGCAACAAGGTGATTCCCAACGTC
>JAYPXF010000117.1:0-2838 GCA_038154405.1 Verrucomicrobiales bacterium
TTATTGGTCCGGAGCAAACCATTGTTGAGAAACTCGGTCTTGATACGGACGCGCGTTCAAACGTCGACGCCAAATACGGCGAGTTTGAAACCAGTGTGGAAGGTGTTTTTGCCGCCGGTGACATGCGTCGCGGTCAAAGCCTTGTCGTCTGGGCGATTAACGAAGGTCGCGGTGCCGCTCGGGAGTGTGATCGCTATCTCCAGCGGACCACGCAACTGCCTTAACAAATCAGTAGTCGCCGACGGCGCTTCCAATCAGCGTCTCGACCCGTCGCCGATCATTCGATCCGGCAGGATGTCTGGGTGAAGTGATAGATATGCGCAGCGCGTGAAGTAAGCCCCAAGTAAAGCCCCTTGTTCATGAGCTCGGCTCCGGGCTTGGTGTAGGATTTGCCACTGAGGAGATCATCCATTTTCCAGTGATTCCGGAAGATGCCCGGGACTTCGGGCTGCAGAATGCACTGGGCGTCGTGTGCGGCCAGATTCACCACCATGATGTCGAACTCTTCAGGTGATTGCTGCCACTGGACGGCGATGATGTGACGATGCGTCTCATTGGTGCTCCACGCGGGGAACGGCGTGAGCACTATGCCTTCGCCGTGGCCCACGGCAGTTGCCTTGATGGCCTTGAGCAACCATTCGTAATGGGCGCTGATGGTTTCGTCTTCATCCTCATCTGGCCGGCGGGACAGCTGAACGGGGATGTGGATTTTGGCCCCGGTCAATTGCCCCTCGTGAACGAGGCGCATGCCGGGCAGACAGAGATTCAGCACGGATGCCGCCTTGTGTTTCTCCCAGTTGAGTTTCGCCGCGATCCGTCCTTCATCGTGGTTCTCCAAAAAGTGAACGGAGCGGCTGACGAAGGGGCGGTCAGCCTTGGTGAGGTGGTCGTGAGCGGCATCCGAGGCATCATTCATCAGATGGTCGTAGAGCCACTTGTCGTAGGTGAAATCGAATCCGATCCGCTGCAGTTCCTTTTCCAGATCCCAGTAGGCTTCCGCAATGAAGGTGAAATCCGGATGTAATTTCTTGATGGCTGGAATGGCATCAGTCCAGAAATCCCGGCTGGTCTCTTCTGCCGTGCACAAGGTGTTTTTCCAAGTGCGGCGGAAGACGTCGAAGAGGATTAACATCGCCATGTCGCAACGCACTCCGTCGCACTGGCTGGCAACGAGACGCAGGGTTTCGAGCATGGCGCGATGCGTATCCGCCCGGCGATAGTCCAATTGTGCGGTATCGACCCAGGGTGGGAAGTAGGGATCCTTGCCGTGCGCGATCCAGTGATCGCCGTCCTGAGACGCAAACTTGAACGCTTCAACCGATCCCGGACGGCCGGGCATGAACAGCTCGGGCCAGAAGGTCAGCCAGGAATGGTCGAGGCCCACATGATTGGGGACAAAATCAAGGATCAGGGAAATGCCCCGTTCGTTCAGTCGCCGGCGGATTTCGGCAAGCCCTTCGTTGCCACCCAGTTCGGAAGGAACATTGTATTCACGGATGGCGTAGGGCGACCCCGCCACATCCTCGGGCTCCCAGTCAGGGAGCACGCGGTCATACCAGTCGCGCAGTTCAGAACTGGCCAAGGCCTGGTCGCGACTCGGTTCGCTGGTGGTCCAGACACCCATGAGCCAAATGTGGGAGAAACCCAGACGTTGCCACTCATCCAGTTCGGACTCAGGTACGCAGCCAAGGCGAATTCGCCGCCCGCCGCGGGCGGTGAGTTCGTTCAACCAACAGCGGGTGTTGATTTCATATAGCAACGGATTGAGCATGGCTCTGGGTCACCTGTGTCGGTCCCCGGTGATTCCCCGACTCAGGCGGGGCGATGCTGGTTGACCGAGGCCCGGAATGAAAGCCGCAATCGTGGAATCAAGCGAACGATGCGGAGATGGGGCGACTACGGTGGGCTTAGAACAGTCAGAACCCGCCCGCAGGCGGTTGCTTGACCTTTTCCTTTTCGAGTTCGTGGACCGGTTCCTGCGAGGGCTGTGCCGCCGGAGGGTGGGGAACCACGCACCAGAACGCCTTGAGGGTCTGTTCCCAGTTGTCCAACAACTGCGCGGCCAGTTTTGAATCCGTCTTCTCCTGATGCTCGCGGATGATCTCGAGCAGCCACACTCGTTCGTCCGGATCCGAAACGCGTTCGATGCCGACCATGGCGTCGTTGAACCGGTTCGGGAAGATGTTGGTCGGGTCGTGGATGTAGGCGAGGCCGCCACTCATTCCGGCACCGAAATTCCGTCCCGTGCTTCCGAGAAACACCACCTGGCCACCGGTCATGTATTCGCATCCGTGATCGCCGACGCCTTCCACAACCGCGGTGGCTCCGGAATTGCGGACACAGAAACGTTCGCCAGCCCGGCCCGCCGCGAAGAGTTTTCCACCGGTGGCGCCGAACAGGCAGACATTGCCGATGATGATGTTGTCTGACCAGTTGTAGCGGGCATTGTCTGGCGGACGGACGACGATTTCACCACCGTTCATGCCCTTGCCCACATAATCGTTGCATTCGCCGAACAGCTTGATGTTCACGCCCTTGGCCAGGAAACACGCGAAACTTTGGCCGGCGCTTCCCTTGAGCGTGATGTTCACTTCGGAATCGTCCGGCAGCCCTTCATCGCCATAGCGGCAACCGATCTCCCCGGAGATACGTGTGCCGATGTTCCGCATCACGTTGTTGATGTCATAACTCAGATCGACCGAACTGTTGCCGAGCAGGGCCTGCTGGGCATCCGAAATGATCTGCTTGTCGATGCAGACGTCGTCGGTCCGATCGTTGCGGTCCTGGGTATGGATGCGCGGCGAGTCGTTCTCCACCTGATAGAGCAGGGGATCGAGG
>JAYPXF010000117.1:2848-20032 GCA_038154405.1 Verrucomicrobiales bacterium
AAGGTCTTCAGCAAACTCGTCAACCGGCCGGCGTTCCAACAGATCCGTCCGGCCGACCATTTCATCGATGGTGCGTGCGCCGAGTTGAGCCATGATTTTGCGAACGTCTTCGGCCACGCCGTTGAAGAACGCGACGACATTGTCCGGATTGCCGCGGAACTTCAGCCGGAGTTTCTCCTTCTGCGTGGCCACCCCGACCGGGCAGGTGTTCAGATGGCAGACACGGAACATGGCGCAACCCGATGCAATGAGGGCAGCAGTGCCGAAGTTGTATTCTTCCGCGCCCAAGAGGGTTGCCATCACGATATCCCGCCCGGTTTTGATGCCTCCATCCGTCCGGACAACGATTCGTGAACGAAGGTCGTTGTGCATCAAGGTCTGGTGCGCTTCTGCGAGTCCTATTTCGAACGAATTCCCGGCATGCTTGATGGAGCTCAACGGTGAGGCCCCGGTGCCGCCATCGTGGCCGCTGATCAGCACGATGTCCGCATATGCCTTGGCCACGCCGGCGGCGATGGTGCCGATGCCGGCACTGGCAACCAGTTTGACGCAGACCTTTGCCCGGGGATTGGACTGTTTCAGGTCATAGATCAGCTGCGCGAGATCTTCGATCGAATAGATGTCATGGTGCGGTGGTGGGGAAATGAGGGGGACACCCGGCACGCTGTGGCGCAGCTTGGCAATGAGCGGGGAAACCTTGTGCCCGGGCAACTGTCCGCCTTCCCCCGGCTTGGCGCCCTGGGCCATCTTGATTTCCAACTCGGAGGCGCTGGCGAGGTAAGCCGGGGTGACACCGAACCGACCGGAAGCCGCCTGCTTGATGGCACTGTTCCGGTTCAAACCGTCAGGACCGACTTTGAACCGCGAATGATCTTCACCACCTTCGCCCGAATTGGATTTGCCGCCGATGCTGTTGAGGGCGATGGCCAGGCATTCGTGCGCTTCCGGTGACAAGGCGCCCAGGCTCATGCCGGCCGTGGTGAATCGCCGACGGATATCTTCGATCGGTTCCACTTCATCCAAGGGAATGGGCGTGCTGGCCCGCTTGAACCGAAGCAGATCACGCGGTGCCACCGGATCGTGATTGTTCGCGGCGTCCAGATAGCGTTCAAAGTCGGACAGGTCCTGGCTCTTGTTGAACTTGTTGAGCGCACCGACCAGCTTTGGGTTTAGTGCATGGAATTCACCACGGCCGCCCTTGACCACCTTGTAGTAGCCGCCTTCTTTGAGTCTCGGTTCTTCCGCTTGATTGAATGCCGCCTGGTGGCGTTCGATGGCATCTTCCGCAAGGTGCTTCAGGCCGATGCCGCCGATCTGTGAGGAGGTTCCGTAGAAACAGCGCTCCATGACATCCGCGGACAGTCCGATCGCTTCGAACACCTGGGCGCCGCGATAGCTGCTGATGGTCGAAATCCCCATCTTGGCCATGATCTTGAGCATGCCCGTCTCAATCGCAGAACGATAGTTGGCCACGGCATGTTCGACGTCCATCTCACCGAAATCACCGGCCTCCACGCCTTGTCGCAGGGTGTCGATGGCAACGTAAGGACAGATGGCGGAGGCACCGAAACCGACCAAGGTCGCAAAGTGATGGGTGCTGCATGCCTCGCCGGAATCGCAGACGATGGAAGCCCGCATGCGTTTGCCGATCCGGATCAGATGATGATGCACCGCCCCGACGGCGAGGAGCATTGGAACGGGGGTGTTTTCCTCATCGGTATCGCGATCACTGAGAATGATGACCGCCTTGCCGTCTTCCACTGCCTGCTCCGCCTGGCGACAGATGTCGTCGAGTCCTTCCCCGATCGCTTCGGGCCCCTTGGGGGCATCGAAATGGATATAGATCGTCTGCGCCTGGAAGGCAGGATCCTCAACCTCCTGCAGGGCGTGCAGTTCGTATTCGAGCAGGAACGGAGTGTCGATCTTGATCAGTTTGGCGTGCCCAGGTGTCTGCTCCAGCCAGGAATGCCGCCATCCCATGAAGGTGGCCAGGGACATGACGACCTTTTCGCGGATGGAATCGATCGGTGGATTGGTGACCTGGGCGAACAGTTGTTTGAAGTAGTCGAACAGCAGGCGCGGGTGTCGCGAGAGCACGGCGAGCGGGGTGTCGTCACCCATTGAGCCGATCGGTTCCGCGGCGCCTTTCGCCATCGGCTTGAGCACTTCATTGAGTTGCTCGTTGTTCCAGCCAAAGCAGATCTGCTGATGGGTGAGGTCCATCAGATTCACCGGCTCAAAATCTTCGGAGAACGGTTTCGCGTGTTCGGGAAGCGAGAACACGTTCGTCTCGGCCCATTCATCGAACGGCCGTTCCGCCGCGATCTGCGCCTTGATGTCGCTGTCCCGCAGAATCTTGCCTTCCTGCGTGTCAATCGCGAGCATTCGCCCGGGCGCCAGTCGTCCCTTCATGGTCACTTTGGATTCGTCGATTTCCACGACTCCAACTTCACTGCCCATGACCATCAGACCATCGTCGTACAGTTTGAAACGGGCGGGGCGCAACCCGTTGCGGTCCAAGGCTGCGCCGACGTAGCGGCCGTCCGTATAGACTACCGCCGCCGGGCCGTCCCACGCTTCATTGAGACAGGCGTGATAGGTGAAGAAGCCTTTGATCTTCGGTGGAATCTCCTCCATCTTCTCCCACGCTTCCGGCATCAGCATCATCACCGCGTGCAGGATGCTTCGACCACTCATGGTGAGCAGTTCCAAGGCGTTGTCCAGACTGGCGGAGTCGGAGTTCTCGTCCTGGATGATCGGTTTAAGGTGTTGGATGTTTTCGCCCCAAAGAGGAGAGCGCAGTTCCAACTCCCGGGCGCGGGTCCAATTCTTGTTTCCAAGCAGGGTGTTGATCTCACCGTTGTGCGCCGTCATGCGAAACGGGTGAGCGAGCTTCCAATCCGGGAAGGTGTTGGTCGAATATCGCTGGTGGTAAACCGCGAGGGCAGTCGTGTAGGAATCGTCCTGCAGATCCGGATAGAACTGCTGCAACTGTGGAGCATCGAACAGCCCCTGGTAGACAATCTGGCGGGACGAGAAGGACGGAACATAGAGATCGCCGATGCGTTCCTCATTCGCCTTCTTTTCAATGAAACGACGGGTCAGGTAGAGCCGCCGTTCAAATTCTTCGGAGCTCCAACCGTCGGTGCGGCGAACCAACAGTTGGCGGATTTGCGGAAGGGTTTTGACGGCCTTCTCGCCGAGGCAGCTTGAGTTGACCGGCACCTCGCGCCAACCGATTCGGCTGACGCTGAATCTGTCAGTGGCCGATTCAACGATCTCATCGCATTTTTCCGCCAATTCGGGATCCTGCGGAAGAAAGAAGAAACCCACACCGATTTCAGCTACGGATTCGAGCTCCACACCCAATTCTGCCGTCTTCTTCAGAAAGAACTCGGTAGGCAGTTGGGTCAGTACTCCAGCGCCGTCTCCAGTGATTCCGTCCGCATCGAGCGCGCCGCGATGGGCCAGCCGGCAAAGCGATTGGAGGGCAAATTCAAGGATCCGATGTTCCTTTTTCCCGCTGGTATTGGCGATAAATCCGACACCGCAGGCGTCATGCTCGTATTCCGGGCGATAGAGGGACTTGCTGATGTTTGGTTGCGTCATGCGTCTTGTAAACAAGGGCGAGGAAAGCTATCAAAAGGCTTCATCCAATAGAAAAGCTTTTTCACCTGATCATCAGCATTGTTAATACGGCAACCGGTGCGTCCTCATGCTTACGCGAACAGACAGAATACGTCGAAAATGCGGGCTGTTTTTCATCGTTGGCGCAGGACTGATGGTTGTCTGGGGATTCACCGCTCTGAAACCGCGATTGGAGGGCCTAAATTATGTCATCTACTGGTCGATCTGCTTTCTGCTGACGGGTCTGGCTGCCCTGACCGCCTTGTTGGACATGTGGGTCATGGGCGCCCGAGATCGGAAGAAACAGCTGGCGGATCGGTTGCAGAAACTGACCTCACAACTGAAACAATTGGATGATGATTCATCGGGCGAAGATCGTCCGAAATAGGGAATATCGCCTATTTGGCAGACTATCCATTGCGGTTTGCAATGCGGGCGTTATGTGATAGAACCGAAACCAGTCTTTCCCATGACCTCCAGCGCCGATTCCAACAAGAGTCCGGCATTCTCCGAAAGCGAGAAGAGCGCCTTGCTGACCCTGCTCACGGACGAGGACCCGGAGGTGTATCACAGCATCCATGACACCATATTGGGCCGAGGCCCCGCGGCGGCGGAATGGATGCGTGAACACATTCTCGATGACGATCCCTGCCTGCGACGTCGTGCCAATGCGATCGTAGATCACTTCGATCAGTTGGCGGCGGACAACGAGTTCCTGAAGTTTTGCTTGAACAAGAGCGACAAGATTGATGTGGAGCATGGAGCGTGGTTGTTGGCCAAGACGAACTATTCCAAGATCAACATCGATGCCTATTCCGCCATGCTGGACAATTACGTCAGCGAGCTGAAGGACCGCATTGATTTCGGCGCGCCGGCCAATCGGATTCTCGGTACGATCAATTTTTATCTCTACAGCTTCCTCGGCTACTGCGGAGACATGGAGAACTACTACGATCCGCAAAACAGCTATCTGAATCGGGTCATTGATCGGCAGAAGGGCAATCCGATCAGCATGAGCGCGATCTACATCTTCGTCGCCCGCCGCCTGCATCTCCCGGTCGTCGGAATTGGCATGCCCCAGCATTTCATCTGTCGCTTCCAGACTTCCCGGGAGCAGATCTACATCGACCCGTTTCAAAAGGGGCGGCTGATGACCAAGGGGGATTGTCACAAGATGCTCCTTCAGTCCGGCCAGGACATCAACGACGACTTTCTCGCCCCCGTTTCTCCTCGCCGGATGCTTCTGCGCATGTGCTCCAATCTGCAGCACGCCTATTCGACCCAAGATCAACCGGAGGATGCGAGAAGGATGCAGCGCTACATCATTGCGTTGTCGAAGTAGTCTTCCGTATCTCGTCCATCAACCGGCGGGCGTCCCCGTGATCCGGAGAGATTTGCTGGACCTTCTGCAGATACTGAACGGCCGCCTCCCTCATTTCCATCGCCCAATAGAACTCTGCCAGGCGGAAATTGATCGCGATTGAGTCCGGCTCCATTTTCAACGCCGCCAAATAGTGCTGTTCCGCCTCGGAAGCACGTCCTTCGGCATGATGGATCTGCGCCAGAAAGTAGTGGGCAAACTGAAACGGCCGGATTTCCAGGGCGGCTTCATAGATTGCCCGAGCTTCGGATGTGTTCCCATCCTGAAGATGGGCCCGTGCGAGATTGTTCATCATCACCCAGTTCTCGTCTGTCACCTGAACGGTATGGGTGAACAAAGTGATGTTGTTCCGCCAATGGCTGATCTGGCGATGGCTCAGACACAGAAGGGCAACGAGGATGGAGGCGGCAATCACGACGGCATTGGAACGAACCGGCTTGCCGGCGGGAAACAGCAGGATTGCAACCGTCCAGAACAGTCCGGTCGTGGCCACATAGGTGTAACGATCCGCCGACGCCTGACCACCCACCTTCAGCATTCCCACGACCGGTATGATTGTTCCGACAAAGAAGAACCAGCCGATGATGACATGCGGATGATCCTTGGCGTAGATGAACGCGAGATAGCAGGCGATGAAAACGAGCAGGAAGGCGATGGCCAGATCCGCCGTCGGCAGCGATTCCGGATAGGGATAAAACACTCCCAATCCCGCCGGCCAGAATGTGTGCTGCAGGTAATCCGAGTAGGCGATGAGCGCGTTGCCAATTCGAAAACCGCCCCCCGGGACAGTGCCTTCCGCCATCTCACCCACGCCCACCTGGGCCGTGTAGGCGAACGCGGAACTCAGCACGGTCAGAGCAAGAAAAGGGAGTTTCTCCATCACGAGCTGCTTCCAGTCCGTCAATTGCCCGACACGTCTTAGCGGCCAGTGATCCAACAGGAGAAGTTGAAAGGGTAACGTGACGATCATCGGTTTCGACATTAGGCCCAACCCAAACGCGGCCAGCGTGAGTCCGTAGAATCTTTTCGATGCGGTCTGCGCGTAGCGCGCGTAAAACAGCAGACCGAGAAACCAGAAGAAGGCGCATAGCACGTCCTTGCGTTCGCCGATCCAAGCCACGCTTTCCACGTGCAATGGATGCCATGCGAACAGTGCCGCGATGAAGAAGGATGCCGGCCGGTCCAGCCGGAATTGCAGGAAGACGAAGAACAGGATCACGGCGTTGCATGCATGGATAAACACGCTGGTCAGATGATGTCCCCCCGGGTTCATCCCAAACAATTCGACATCCAGCATGTGCGAGATCCAGCTGAGCGGACGCCAGTAGTCGATGTCTGCCGCGGTGAACGCCCATTTCAACCCGGCGGCCGTGAAGCCCTGATTCACATGCTCGTTGTGCGTGACAAACAACGGGTCATCGAAACTGATGAACTCGAACCGGCCGGTTGGCAGGTAAAGCAAGACCGTGATGATCCAGAGCGCGAAGGCCGGTCCGAGCAGAAATCCACGCTCTGGCGGCTTGCCCGCGGGCGGAAAATCAGTTGTCTTTGTCGGCTCCATCGAGACGCTTCAGCCGGCCATCGATCACGAAGGGACCGAACGGTAACAAGGCCGCCATGAAGGCGATGAAGACCTCTTTCCATGGCAGGTCATCCGCTCGCGCCCTCACCAACGCACCACAGTAGGCAAGGAATAGAATGCCGTGGGCCATGCCGACTATACTGACAGCCATGGGCTGACCGGCCAGATACTTGAGCGGCATTGCAACAAAGAGCAGCAGGACGAACGAGATTCCTTCATAGAACCCGATCTTCCGCAGCCATTGAATCGGAGTGGAGTTGGTCATTGTTGTCTGCGCTGGGAGAGTATCGTCAGTTGAACGACTTGTGCATCTTCAATTTCCTGAAACACGGCAAGATCGGCGGCTTTGACGGTGGTTTTGCCTTTGAACGGTTTGGCCAAGCTTCCTATGCTAGGCGGATGGCAAGTGAATCTGCAGGACGTCTGGGCCGTTGGCCGACGGTAATTCCGTTCATCATCAGCGGACTGATTCTGGATGTGATCGGCTACTACATCATGAAGACCAGCCCGCATCCGATCTCCAACCTGACCGGCGGATTGGTGGTGATCTGCGTTGTTTCCGGCTGCGTGCTTTTCGTGCTCCCGTTCCTGTTCGACGCCAAGGCCAGTCTCCGGATGGACGAGATGGACACGTTGGCGATTTCGACGCGCCAGATCAAGGATGTGCAAAAGGTGGTGGATTCGATTTCAACCGCGACGGCGCAATGGATGACCGTCCAGGAACATTCCGAACGCTCGGTGGATTCCGCACGGAAGATCTCCGACGAAATGACGACTGAGGCACGGAGATTTTCCGAGTTCATGGCGCAGGCGAATGACCGGGAGAAGGGAACGCTGAAACTCGAAAACGAGAAACTCAAACGTGGTGAAGCCGACTGGTTGCAGGTCTTGGTGATGATGCTGGATCATGTTTTTGCGTTGCATCAGGCGGCGCTTCGGTCCGGTCAGGAGAACGTGGTGCAACAGTTGACCAGTTTTCAGGCTGCCTGCCTGGATGCGGCCCGCCGGGTCGGGCTTTCCCAGTTTGCCGCGGAGGAAGGCGAAGACTTTGTCACCGAGCGACACCAGTGGGTGCAGGGCGACGGCGAAGCGCCAAACGGGGTCAAGGTGGTCAAGACGGTTGCGGCCGGCTACATGATGCAAGGTCAACAGATTCGTCGTGCCGTAGTGGAATTGGAAGGAGACGCGGACACGTCAACGAAAACTGCCAATGAAGAGGAAACGGCCAGCGAGGAGGAGCTGCCGCTTTCGTAAATTGCCCTCTATTTGCCGTCGCTGCCCAATGACGTAATCTCGGCCATGATGCGGTCGGCGGCTTCCTGATAGATCTCCTTCAGTCTTTTCCTCGGGCACGTCTTCGCTTCTTCACGAAGGTCTGAAAAGTCGATGGGCTTGCCAAAACGGATCGTGATCTTTCGCGGACGAGGGATCAACTGCCTCCGGTTCCACGCTTCGTAGGATCCGACAACCCTTACGGGGACGACCGGAGCGTCTGATTTCATTATGGTCAAACCAACGCCGGAACGAGCGGGCTGCAGTTTGCCATCACTGGTGCGTGTGCCTTCGGGAAACAGAATAATGCCGCCGCCTTTGAGCAGGCGATCGAGGATCATCTTGAGTCCCTTGGCTCCCTGGCCATCGCGATCGACGGGCACGGAATTCAATGCCTTGATGTACCAGCCGAATATGGGAAACCGGAACAGGGATTCGCGCGCCAGATAATTGATCGGACGGCGGACTGCCGAACCGACCAGTGGAGGGTCGAGGAAACTGGCGTGATTCGCGGCAAGGATCACCGGTCCTTCACGTGGCACACGGTATTCATTCTGGATTCGCCAACGAAAGTAGATCCCGAAACAAAGTCGACAGGTCAGCCAGGTGATCCGGTAGATGAAGGACATGGGCCGGTCAATCGCGATCGATCCGGTCCATTTCCGCGATGATGAAATCGCAGACCTGGTCGATCGTCTTGTCGGAATTGTCGATGGTGATGGCGCCGAGCGGCACCATCAGCGGGGCCGCCTTGCGTTGGCTGTCACGTTTGTCACGAGCCCCCAGATCCTCGTTCACCCCTTCGGCCTGGCGGCGCTGTGACCGGACGGAAAGGGAAGCGTCGAGATAGAACTTGTAGTCGGTATCGGGAAACACGTTGGAACCGATATCGCGACCTTCCATCACGAGGTTGCCGAACTTCACACAATCCCGCTGGGTCTTCTTCATCCAGTCACGAACAAACGGCACGGCAGCGACATGGGGCACGGCCGCACTCGTTTCTTCCGTGCGGATCTCCTTCTCCGGAAAGTAACCGTCCACGAGCAGTTGCACATGGTTGTCCAGGCAGGCGAGACGGGTCTTCCACTTGCGACAGGCGGTGGATACCGCCTTCTGCTCGTGCACATCCACGCCCGTCTTTACGCAATACCAGGCCAGCGTGCGGTACATCGCGCCGGTGTCCACGTAGACATAGTCGATGCGTTTGGCGAGGGCCTTGGAGGTGGTGCTTTTGCCGCTGGCGCTGGTTCCATCAAGGGCGATGACTCTGGTCTTTTCCAATGCTGGTGTATGCTTTCTGGGTTATTCGGCGAACAGATCGCCCTGGGTCAATGGCTGGCCGGTCGATCCCTCTCGGATTTCCGCCCCCAGACCCGCCGGGGCAGTGGCGGCAAGCTTCTGGAAGAAGTTCGGGAAGGTCTTCTTGACGCAGGCGGGATTGTGGATTTTCAGGCCGGGAATGCGCAAGCCGAGAACCGAAAAACACATGGCCATCCGATGGTCATTGTAGGTTTCAATCTCGGCCCCGTGCAATGGGGCCGGATTCAAGATGAGAGTTTCCCCGGACTCCTGCACATTGGCTCCGCACTTGGTCAACTCGGTCCGCAACGCCTGCACGCGTTCGCATTCCTGCACCCGCAGGCGGGCCAACTCCTCGTATGAGACTGCCGATTGCGAGAGCGGAGCCAGAGCGATGGCGGTCATGATGCTGTCGCCGAGATGCCGTTCCCGGGAGAGGGCGGATAATTGCGGTGCAGTCACCGGTAGGCGTTTTGGAAATTCGGCATCGATCTGCCAACCACTGGTCGGCCAATGGCGAACGGAGAGATTCGACTCCGCCGAATCGACGGCAACGGTGGAATGGTTCAACAACCAACCGGCACCCCAGATGTAACTGCCACTCGAGGCATCCGGTTCGACCTGAAACTCTCCACCGGACATCGGAAAACGGTCAATGAGTTGCCGGGTCATCTGCACGTAAGGAAGATTGTCCGTGTTCTGACCGGTGATCTCGACGGTCCAATCGGCGCGGGTGGCGGTCAAGAGCAACGCAGAAGCAAATTGGGAACTCTCGTCGATGCCAACCTGGCATTCACCGGATTTAGGGTCCCCACCATGAATCACGGCCGGCAGTCGGTCGGTTTCCGAATCAATCCGATAGCCCATTTCGCGCAAGGCGGTGAACAGGGATGCTTGCGGACGCTCATGCATGCGTGGAATGCCCGATAGCCGGATGGCCCCGCGGCCGAGGCAGGCAAACGCGGTCAGGAACCGGGCGGCGGTGCCGGCGTTTCCAACATGAAGCTCAATCGGGGCATCCGGACTGCCAGCATTGGGGATGTTTCCCCCATGCCCATCCACCGTGACGGTACGATTGCAAAACTCTTCCGGATCCGTCTCAACGTGAATTTCGAAACCCAGACTTTGAAGACAGTCCACCATTACCTGGGTGTCCTCACTCCAGAGGGCACCGCGAAGGATGGTTTGGCCGTCGGCCAACGCGGCCAATATCAACGCCCGATTGGTGACGCTCTTTGAGCCTGGCACGGTGATTTCGGCACGCACGGAGGCGCTTAGCGGCACGATTTCAATTGTTTTGGGCAGTCCCATCAGGATTGGCAGGTCCGGGGCCGTGAGGGTTTCGTTTTCATGTTTGACCGTCAAACGAAATGCACCGGCTCGTTCGTTTCAGGTGAAACCCTGAGCTGCTTCCCGTGAGTTTGGTATCAGCAATGCTCATCCAAGTGATGTGAAGATTATGGGGCAGGTTATAGACTGGATGATTCCTTTCCTTGCATTCCTGCTGTTCCTGGCAGTCGAGGGAGTGGTCATCTTCTGTTTTCTCCGTTTTATCGGTGTAATCGATTAGGCGGGGTGAAGACTTTTGCTGTTTGAAGGGATTTGGCAGACTGGGAGCATGCCATCGGCGCCTGAATGCGATCGTCAAGGGACCCTCTATCTGGTCGCAACACCCATCGGAAATCTTGAGGATATATCTCTTCGAGCGCTGAGGATTTTGCGCGAATGCGATTTGGTGGCGGCGGAAGACACTCGACGGACGGGGCAGTTGTTGAAACATTTTGAAATCAGCAAGCCGCTGAAGAGCTACTTTCAGCACAATGAAGCCCGGCGGTCAGCTGAGTTTATCGAACGGTTGGAGGCGGGTGAATCCATCGCCTTGGTAAGCGATGCCGGAAGTCCCGGTATCAGTGATCCGGGAGAGCGTGTGGTCAGGGACGCCGTGGCTGGAGGACACCGGGTTGAATGCGTTCCCGGCGCCTGCGCCATGGTGGCAGGATTGACAAGCAGCGGATTGCCCACCGGGGAGTTTCATTTTGTGGGTTTTCTCCCCAACAAGTCCGGTCAACGTCGAAAGCGATTGGCGGCATTGGAGAATGTTCCGGGAACTTTGGTGTTTTACGAATCTCCTTATCGGGTGACGAAACTGTTGGAGGAACTCGACGGCGTCTGGCCGGATTGTCGCGTGGCTCTTTGCCGTGAACTGACAAAGAAGTTCGAAGAAGTTATGCATGGTCGGCCTGAAGAACTGCTGGAGACTTACAGCCAGCGAACGCCCAAGGGCGAGTTTGTCGCGATTGTCCATCGCGATGCGGATGGTTAGGCTCCGTGGGCACATGAATCCTCTCAATCGTCGTGAATTTGTTCGTCTGGCCGGTGCTGCAAGTTGCGGAATCGCCGCCAAGCCGGCTTGCAGTGCGGAAGCAGCGCAGTTTCCAGTGGCATTCTTTGAGAAACCGTTTCAGTTCCTCAACTATCGAGAACTGGGCGAGGTGCTTGGGGAGATCGGGTTTGACGGCATCGAGGCGACGGTTCGCAAGGGGGGGCATATTGAACCGTCCCGGGCGGTGGATGAGCTACCTGCTTGCGTCGAAGACCTGAAGGCGAGCGGGCAGCGGATTCTGTTGATGGCCACGAGCATTGGTCGCGCGGATCAAGCGGGCGCGGAGCGCCTCTTGCGCATGGCTGCCAAGCTCGGCATCAAACGTTATCGGATGTCAGGTCTTTCCTACGCGGCGAACCAACCGATTCGTGCACAGCTCGACAATTATCGTTCGCAATTGAAGGAACTCGCGGATCTGAATCGGGAATTGGGAGTTACTGGTGTTTACCAGAATCACGCCGGCAGCAGGAATGTGGGAGGACCGATCTGGGATCTGGATTACTTGCTGCACGGCATCGATCCGGATCATCTGGGTGTGGCCTATGACATTCGACACGCGATGGTTGAAGGATCCAGCGCCTGGCCGATCACGTTGAAGATGATTCACCCCCGCATTCGTTGCTTTTATGTGAAGGATTTTGTATTCGACGGGGCCAGGGCCAAGAATGTCCCCATGGGCGAAGGCATAGTCGGAAAGGGATTCTACGAGGCGATTCGGTCTTGGGAATCCCGCTTTCCCATTTCGATCCACGCTCCCTACCTGCGCAATGTAGATCGTAACAATCTGCGGGAGGCCGTGAAACGATTGCGCACAGACTTCCAGTGGTTGCAGGCGCGTGTGGGTTGATCGCTACTGTTTCACGCCAATCTGTTCAGCCAGATCCTCCGCCGGATAGCCCCAGATCTCCGCAAGGGTGGGGTGGTAGTGCGGAATTGCCGCAAACTGCTGCACGGTAAGATTGGCGGCCATGGCGACGATGATCTCATGGATCAATTCGCCGCCGACCGGTCCCACACAGGAACCACCCAGAATCACGCCGGTATCCGGTGCTGCCAGCAGTTTCACGAACCCGTGCCTGGCGTTCATGATCATCGACTTGCCGTGATCGTTGAACGGATAGGAAGCGGCGAGATATGGGATGCCCCGTTCCGTTGCCTGCTTTTCCGTGAGTCCCACCACCGCACATTGAGGATCTGTGAACACGATGGAGGACAGCAGCCGGTAGTCGATCGGGATCGGGGCGCCATCTGTCACCATGTTGTTGACTGCAAGTTCGCCTTGTTGGATCGCGATGTGAACAATTTCGTGGGGACCACAACAATCTCCCGCGGCAAAGATGTTCGGCACCGAGGTCTGCTGGTATTGATTGGTATGAATGCGCCCGTTGGGTTCGGTTTCCACACCGGCATTCTGCAGCCGGAGGCTGGCCGTGTTCGGAGAACGTCCCAAGGCGAAGAAGATCTCCTCGGCTTCAATGTCTTGCGCGCTGCCGTCGTGCTCAAAATGGATCTTCTTGCCGGTTTTCGTCTTTTCCGCACGCGTCAATCTTGTGGACGTGATGACCTCAATTCCCTCATCCCGAAACGAAGCCTCGACGGCTTCTGCCGCGTCGGTGTCGAAATCTTTCAGAATGTGCGGGCTTCGTTGCATGACTGTTGTCCGCACACCGAAACGGGCAAAGAACTGGGCGAATTCCACGGCGATCGCGCCACCACCGAGTACGATGATTGATTGGGGCAACGAGGTTAGTTCCAACGCGCTGTCGCTGGTCAGGTAGCCGATCTGCTCGAGTGATGGAATCGGAGGACGGGAAACCGAAGAACCGGTGGAGATCAGGATGTGCGCGGCGTGTATGCGTTTGCCGTTGTCGAGTTCCAGTTCGTTTGGCGTCATGAAACGGGCGTTGGCCCTGATGAAATCGAATCGGCCGGATTCAAGTTGCTCGCGACGGTACGAGGCGAAATCCTCGATCATCTCGTTCTTGCGCCGCATGACATCGCCGAAATCATAATCAGGCGATGGATTCCTGATGCCCCACGTTGCCGCCTCTCGCGAGAGATGCATCACCTCCGCCGCGTAGAGCAGGGCCTTGGTGGGCATGCAGCCACGCAGGATGCACAGTCCTCCAACTTTCGCGCCTCCCTCGATCACCACGGGTTTCATTCCGTGATCCAGCGCCGTACGCGCGGCCGCGTATCCCGCGCTACCGCCGCCGATCACCGCCAGGTCATATCGTTTTTCAGAGTCGGACATTCGCCCGCAAGTTTTACGAGGCAATAAGGCGACCGCAAAGAAAAAGCCGGGCGCGGCGGCCCGGCTTTGATGTCAGTTGAACGGAAGATGATCTATTTCTTCTCAAACTTCTTGTTCAGTTCGAAGCGGTGCAGTTCGTCAGAGATCGCATCGGCGAGCACCGCCAAGGCATAGCGGGTCTTACGCTCGGAGGCGCCCAGGTTCTGATTCTTCGCAAGATGTTCAACCTTGGATTCGGCCTCACTCAGCATCTTCAGACTCGTGTTCAGACGATCTGACAACGAGTCACCGTCCGGTGGGACGGTCTCCAAAAAGTCCATGATCTGCTCAAATAAGGCTTCCTTGAACGCTTCGTCGACCTCTCCGATTTCACCTTTGGTAGCGAGCATCTTCTTGATGCTCTCCTGATTCTCCTCGAGGAAGACCTTGAGGTTCTCATCCAGGCGGGCGGTGACTTCGGTCATGTGCGCTCGGGCGGTGGAGACAACACTGTCTTCCATGTCGTTCCGGTAGCGGGGGATCTCTTCGAGGATGTGATCTGGAAGACCGGTAATGAGCTCCGGAATCTTTTCCTTGATGCGGTCGGCGACCAGGTCCGTCTTGCTGTCAACCTGGGCGGAAACAAACATCACGGCAAAGGCTGCGGCTTCGCCGGGCTCAAGAAACTTCCGTAGGCCATTGGTGATGTAGCCCATGTAGAGGCATACAACGCCGACTATGATGACGCCGAAAAGCCGGCTGCGACGCACGGAATCGTGGGCACGCAGGATCTCGTCTTCGAGGAAGTTCTGCAGAAGTTCCCGTGTCTTGTCGTCTTGATTGGGGGTGTCCTTTGAATCTGCCATGGTGAATCCTTTATTATCGGGTTATTTCTTTTCCGCGGCTTCAGCCGCTTTTTCTTTGTCCCCATCCTTCTTGGCGGCCTCTTCGCCGGCGTCCGCCTTTTCAGTTTTGCCACCATTCTCCGACTCAGGTGTGTCGGCCTTGGGCAGATCCGCCTTTACCGAACGGTTCTCGTCGGGAGCGGGGTGCACCTCGTCGAACTCATCGCGCAGGATGTCAAACACCAGCAGCGCCATTTGAAATGAATCAATCGAATCCCCCGGACGGAGGGACTCGGACTTCCTGATCACCTGCAGGTCATCAATCATGTTGTTGATGCGAACCAGGTGCGGCTCGAACAGCTGTTGCCCCACGTATTCTGCCTGTTCCTTCCCGAGATTGACCAGTTGCTCCAAGACCGAAGAGACCTGATCTTCTTCCAGGTTCGGGAACAGCTCGTTGATCGTGAGTTCCTGCCTGGCTAGCGCCGCGGCGAGGATCTCTGAAAGCTCAGCCTCAGTGCGTTTGGGAACGTTGTGCACCAGGTTTTCGGCTTCGACCTGAAGTGCGGTCGCAAACTCCGGCGTACGTTCACTGATGCGTTCAAACTCCTCACGCACGGCATTCTTCGTGTCCGTGAAGGTGCGGTAGGCGGCATGCCTGACGATGGGCATCACGTCTTCGTCCATCCCTTTTTTTACCTCTTCTACAAAGGTCTCCTGTGCGGGACCTGGCTGAGCCAGACTCTGCGCAGAGTTGTAGATCATGAGGATGCAGACGGTGATGATGGCGATGACCGCCACCGGGATGCCGAAACGCCAACGCGCTGCCTGGGAACGCAACGCCTGAAGTTCCGCAATCTTACGGGTGGTAACTTCCGGAGTCATATACTGGTAGGGGTATGGGGGTTAGGTGGGATCGCAAAGTAGATCGGGATTGGTGGGGTTGTAATGGATTGCCCTAAAAGTGTCAAACCCATCGATGTACGTAACTCTTGGTATTCGACGATTGTTTTGCTCGGTCAGGATTCGAGCTAGCAGGTCCGCGTCGCGGAAGTTATTGATTTTGAACGGGATAGACTTTCGATGCTAGAATACACATCCCATTTGCAGGCGCAGAAATCATGAAAGAATATCGACTGAACCGACTTTTCAATGCCGATTCCCGCCGTTGTCTCGATGTGGCGATGGATCATGGCGTGTTCAATGAACCGCCGTTTCTTGAAGGGCTTGAGAACATGCGCCGGGCCGTGCAGACCGTTGTCTCCGCCAATCCGGATGCCGTACAACTCACCGTCGGGCAGGCGGACAACCTGCAGTCGCTGCCCGGTCGCCACAAACCCGCGCTGGTGTTGCGCACGGATGTCGCGAACGTCTACGGATCCAATCTGCCGGACCATTTGTTCTCGCGCATGATCAGTGCGCCGGTCGAGCAGGCACTGAGATTGGATGCCGCCTGTGTAATCGCGAACGTTTTCCATCTGCCTGATGACCCGACAGTGACGGAACAGTGCATTGAGAATGTGCTTTGGCTGAAACCCGAGTGTGATCGATTTGGCATGCCCCTGATGATCGAGCCTCTTGCATTGAAGCGGGAAGGTGGTGGATATCAGGTGGATGGCGATATTGAAAAGCTCGTCACGATCGTGCGGCAGGCAGTCGAACTTGGCGCAGACATCATCAAGACCGATCCGACTGACGATGATGAAGCGTATGATCGGGTGATCGAGACCGCCGGGAGCATTCCGGTCCTGGTGCGTGGCGGTGGCAAGGCTCGCGACATCGACGTGTTGGAGAAGACGGAAGAACTGATCCGTCAAGGCGCGGCCGGAATTGTCTATGGCCGGAACATCATCCAGCACGAAAACCCGGCGGGCATGGCCCGGGCATTGATGGCCGTCGTACACGAAGAAGCCTCCGCCGAGAAGGCGGCAAAGCACCTGAAAGGTTGATCAGGCGCCGCGCAGCGATTCCGGATCAGTCAAATATTTTGACACTGCTGTCACACCCGGCGGCGTGGCACCATACGCCCAGCGATTCTGTTCCAGATTGTAGCCGAACCGTTCCAGCGATCCCGCGGGTGTATCAGCATACACTCGGCACCATTCCTGATCTCCCCACGAGACGACGACTTCAAAGGCGTCTGCCTTGAGCAGTTTCCAACTCGGCACAGGGTCGAGGCTGCGGTTGATCTTTGTTTGAGTGCATCTGGATCAGTTGAAACAGCTTTCCGGTCCACTCCAATCGGGGAATTTGCTTCTCAATGGTGGGAGAATCAAAGGCCTTGATCATGTGCTTGCAGGCGCGCCCCAAGGAACCCTCCGGAAGGAACTGACGCTTGAAGGCGAATTCGACGCAATCGCATTCGTATTTGAGCAAATCCACATTGTGCGGTTTCTCAAACTCCATACTGGGAGCAACCTCGATCCGTTCTTCAATGATTGGCAGGCGGAAGTCGATGACGTCGAATTCAAGGTCCGGCTTGTTGCCTCAAAAGTAAATGGCACCCTAGGAGCCTTGGGTGAGGTGGTTCGTTGACTCATAAGTCATGACACCGTGGGTTGT
>JAYPXF010000118.1:0-7356 GCA_038154405.1 Verrucomicrobiales bacterium
AACCAACGGAAACTGTCTCATTTGCTTTGGGCTAAATCGCGGGGTCCAACCACGGTGAAGGAGACCGAGATATTGCTTCCAATCCAGTCCGAGGCGTTTGAGCGCATTGTCGACGTCGATTCCTAGCAGGTTGTGGGGTTGGTCCAGTTCCATGTTGCTGAGGTATTCTTCATCCATCGGTCGCGATTTACAATCCGTTTGATCTCGTTGCCGGTATTACCATTGCCGGCGTTGGT
Organism: Verrucomicrobiales bacterium; assembly: GCA_038154405.1. Lineage (GTDB taxonomy): Bacteria > Verrucomicrobiota > Verrucomicrobiia > Limisphaerales > JAYPXF01. The sequence goes on from JAYPXF010000118.1 coordinate 237, forward strand.
CATCGGGTGAATACAGCAGGCTTGGGGCATGGTAACGCGCTTTTCCCGATGATAACGTCGCTCCGGTCTGTTCCAATGGCCGGACTTCTCAACATAGTGCACGAGGATCCTGAGTTTGTCGTGGTGGACAAACCGAGTGGAATGTTGTCCGTGCCGGGAAAAGGCCCGGCAAACGCCGACTGCGTCACGTCACGAGTGCGACAGCTGTTTTCGGATTGCATCACCCATCCGTCCGTACACCGCTTGGATATGGACACTTCAGGTTTGATCGTGGTCGCTTTGACCGCCCCGGCGCAGCGCGCTTTGTCCATACAATTTCAAAATCGCGAGACGAGCAAACGCTACATTGCGTTGCTCGACGGACGGCTTGAGGAAGAGCGTGGAACCATTGAATTGGCGTTTCGCGTGGATGTCGACAATCGCCCGCATCAGATCTACGACGAGATTCACGGAAAACTGGGAATCACGCACTGGGAGCGGATTGCCGACGAGGGCGGGAAAACCCGCATTGCCATGGTTCCCGTGACCGGGCGCACTCATCAGCTTCGAGTACACGCAGCTCATGAACGAGGGCTGGGTGTTCCGATCATTGGCGATCCGCTCTACGGCAACGGTACCGGACCGGGGCAGCTGAAACTCCATGCCTGTGAACTTGGTTTCCGCCATCCCGTGACAGCGAAAGACCTGAATTTCAGCTCGCCGGCTCCATTTTGAGGTTGGCTAGACTGCTTGAAATTTCCTTGTCGCGCGATACGTCCTGCGCTTAAATCCGCGTCCCCTTGGTTGCCAGAGTAGCTCAGTGGTAGAGCAGAGGACTCATAAGCCTTTGGTCGCAGGTTCAAATCCCGCCTCTGGCACCATTTCTTGGGGGCCCAACCAATCTTTTTCTCCTTCGGGCATAGCAAGATAGGCTGGCCCAGCAGGCGCTTTCACTCCGTTGTCATCAAAGTCTGCGCTCCAGTTCCCATCGATTTCGATCCAAGTATGCCAAAGCGGAAGACCTGTTACACTCCATCCTGTGCAGATCCTCATCCCAGTATTAACGGGCTTCTTCGACAATACCTTACCTTTGCAACAACAGTGAGTTGTTGGATTATATGTACGGTTGCCGCATTTCTTACGGCAGCGGGAACCTTGTAACCCAAACAAGTCAATGTGGCTGACTGGTTCATTCTGAACGAATGCATAAAGATTCTTCCCACCACGTTCCTTGATCGGATCCCTCTTCAACCACCTCCCAGCATCAGGATTGTAAAAACGGTGGCCGTAATAATTAAACCCGGTCTCGTCGTCCTGATACTTGGTCGAGAAGCGGAACGGATTGACCAGGGCCATGGAGCCGGTGGCGCGAACAACCTTGCCGAAAGGCGAGTATTCATACTCGGCCGTGGCAATGCTCGAAGCGGCATCGGCCAGCAAAATCACGTTGCCGTTGCCGTCGTGGCCGACGAAGTGGGTTGAGGGTTGCGCCCCGGAAACCTGGGAGAAGAACAGCAGGCCGCCCACACCTCCGGCGCCTTGTTCGGTTCCACTCAGATCGAGCCCCCAGATGTAGCTGTTCTTCACGTTGCCAGACTCGATCTCGGCGATCAGATTCCCCCGTTACTTCCGGAATTGCATGGAATAGAGATGGGAATTTCGCAATTGGAATTCCACGCGGACGGTCGTTCCTTGGAGCTTGGAAATGGGAGAACCCTTCCGCCATTTCACCTCACCTTCGATCTTGTCACCGCTGACAGGAGCGGATTCGACGATGATCTTGTTGGTCTTGGGGTGACGAAGTCGCACTGTCAGCTTGCCGTCGGTCTCGACGGTGTGATTGAGAACGAGGCGGCTTCCTTCAAAGACGATGGGTTTGCTGATCACTGTTCCGCCTTTGGCCCCCGCTCTCAGGGAAACAAAGCCGTCGACGCGATAGCTGAACCGGCGCAGCCGGCTGTCAGGACCGGTGTAGTAGGCTTCGCTGGCGTAGACGGAATACTCACGTGGCTTGCCGGGCAGTTGAAACAGCCCCCAGGCCATGTAGTTGCTGCGATTGCCTTTGCGATCTTTCGGTGCGGATTCGGGAATTACCGGCGCGGACCAACGATTGAAATTCAAACCGTCGCGGCTGCTCATGAACACCGGTTCGACGCGTTGGCCTTCCTTGGGCAGGTAACGTGTTGGAAAGCCGAGGTAGATGTGCGGTGCACGTTCGTAAGGTTGAATTGCATTCGTGTAGAGATGTTCCTTCTTTTCTTCCTGGATCCGGAGTGGAACGGGATCGGTCCAATTGACGAAGTTTTTGGATGTGCAGGTCATGATGTCCCGGAGGCCCTTGTCGAACCATCGATGGTAGTCCACATACAGGCCGCGTTGGGTGTCGAAGAATGCCAGATTCTGTGAGTCGAAAGCGCCTTTGAGAATCACCGGCTCCTTCTTGATCATTTTCCAGTGAATGCCGTCAGGGGACTGATACACGTAGAGCCCGCCTTTGTAGCGATTCTGGTTCTTGGGCGCGGGACCGCGGGAAATCGCCTTGTAGCGGGCTTCCGGTTTCACGTTCGGATTGGCGTCCTTGAATGGCGTGAAGCAATGCGTGCCGATACCGTCCCAGACGATGTTGTTTGCCTTGGAACCGCTGAACTCGAAGAGTCCCAGTTTAGGTTTCACCCAGTTGATGCCGTCCTTGCTTTCGGCATAGCAAGTCACTTCACGATGCTTGGCCTTGCGCTTCTTCGTATCCCAATCCGCGCCGCGATAATACATCCGGTATTTTTCCCCATCCTGAAAGATCGAGTAGTAGGCCGAGGTGTTGCCTTCCCATGGTTCGCCGGTAACGAGCACGACTTCCTGGGGCTTCGGTCGATGGAGGTGAAGTCGGACATCTCCCGTCATTCGCGCAATCAGGTGATCATCGAAAAAGGGTTCGAGCCGTGTGCCGATGTTGACCGCGGGTGACGCGGAGGAAGTCGCGACGAGCCCGGCAAGGGCGAGCCATGGAAGTTTCATGTGCGCGTTATATCGCGCACATGTGGCTTTGCCATCCCGAATTCAGTCGAACTTCTGCGCCTCGTCCGGACCGGGATTTGCGTAATCGGGATCCTTGGCGCGAATGTGGAGTTCGCCAGTGTCCAACAATCGGACATCCAGTGGCACAATTGTCGTGCCGCGTTGATTGATGGTCTGAGCCGTCTCGCTCAGGTCGCGCTCGCGAATTCCGTCTCTGCTCAGCGGCGGGACGTTGGCATTGTAGAAAGCGGTGCACCACCAGTCGCCTCTGCGATCTTTGAACGGTGTTCCGTGTCCCAGAAAGCGTCCGACGAACTTTCGCTCGCTGTAAGGTCCGGTGATCTTGTCGGCGACAGCGTAGTAGAGATTGTAACTGCCGCGGCGCATCTTGCCCGTGGACCAGCCGGTGCCGAAGAGCACGTATTTGCCAAGGATCTTTTGAATCAGGCATCCCTCATGGCCCATCTTGGCGGTTGCGCCGGCCGGACCGATCTTGACCGGCTTGCCTTTGAACCCACTGAAGTTCGGTTTGAGCGGCGCAATCGAGGTGGCGCCCCAGATCATCCACCAGGTGCCGTCGTCATCCTTGAACAGGGATGGGTCGTGCCGCCGTTGAATGGCCTCGCCCATGGGATTTGTCCAAGGGCCGGCGACTTTCATTCCCTTGGTCAGCGAGAGGTTTGCTCCCTTGACCGGTCCCGGGCTGGTGTGAACCAGCACCCATCGATCCTCCAGCCGGTGCAGTTCCGGCGCCCAAAGTCGCCATTGGCCGGCTTCCGACTTGTCGAAGGCTTCGGGTTGGTTCGTGAACCAGATGCCGTCCTTCAATGAGAAAGGCGCGTTCAGATTCTCCCATTCTATGAGGTTTCGGCTGCGCCATACATTTGCTTTCCAGCCGACAATCGAACCCTCACCCAGACCGGTGTTGTAAGGCTCGCTTTTCTCGCGCGGATCGTCGGTGAGGGGAGTGGTGCCGGTAAGGTAATAGTGCTGGTCCGGGCCGAACACGATGTAGGGATCGCGGATCCAGCCGTTGAGGATGAACAGGGCGCGGTCATGAGAATTCAAACCGGCAGCCAGTCTTCGGCGCGTCATCGGTTTGGCGACGGTCGGTGGCTTGCCGCCGGCGTCAACCCGCGTCAGTTGCACCGTCACGTTCAGCGGATTTGGTGCCTCGTAGTTGCCGGCGGCGGACAGCTTGTCCAGGCCCACGGACAGTTCATCCTTGGGTTGCACAGGAATCAGACCGGGAGATTCCTGTGAGGCCACCGGTTGCCGGTTTACGGAGAGACTGACCGTCTTGCGATTCAGGACGCCTTCGAGACGGATCTGCCCGCGAACCGGCTTCATGGCCATGACTCTCGTCACCTTGCCGTTTACCCGGACGTCAAAGGCGGGACGTCCCTGAATGAAGTGCAAGGAGTAGCCGTGTTCCCGACCACCCTGCGCCAGGGCGACGCCATGCGGCACCTCCTTCTTCGAATTCACCTCGACGATCACGCGCAGGTCGGTCTTCGCGATCTTCGGCGAATTGCCCACTGGAATTGCCGCCGCCTTTTTCTTCTTCTTGCGCGCCCGTGATTTTGCTTCCGGATACGTGTTCAGGACAGCGATCAGCTTTTCAACCATGGTCGGCTTGGAAGAGGCGTGATTGCGGGTTTCGTTGGGATCGGTCTGATAGTCGTAGAGTTCGTATTCGGCGGTCGACTTGGGTTGCCCCGGATTGCGCCATTCAACGAGACGGTATCGTTCCGTGCGGATGGCGCGGCCCATCTTGCCTTTCGGGTAGGCGTGGTAGGCGTGATCGCGGACACGCGCTTTGGGATTCTTCAAGACAGGAACAAGGCTGACCCCGTCGATGGATTGTGGTCCCGTCGGTGCGGGAAGTCCGGCAAGTTCCGCCACGGTGGGGAATACGTCTACGCTCTCGGCCAACTGTTTGGTGGACGCGCCGGATTTCGTGATGCCGGGCGCCGAGATGATGATGGGAATCCGGTTGGCCTGTTCGAAGTTGGTGTGCTTGGTCCAGATGCCGAGGTCGCCGAGGTGAAAGCCATGATCGCCCCACAGCACGACAATGGTGTTCTTCGTGAGGTCCAGCTTGTCCAGGCTGTTCAGCACCTTGCCGATCTGGGCGTCCACGAAACTGGTGCTCGCGTAGTAACCGTGGATCAGTTCCCGCTTCACCTTGGCCGGGATGGCAGTCGGATCGTTCTTGTCGGGCACTGGGAAGTAGTTGCGGATTTCGCCGCCACGCTTGCGGGCAACCTGCGGTGAATCCACGGGATGATCTTCGTAGGCCGGCTGTGGCAGTTTCTCCGGATCGTGCATGTCCCAATACTTCTTCGGTGCCGAGAAAGGCAGATGCGGCCGGGCAAATCCCGCCGCGATGAAGAACGGCTTTCCACGCTTCTTGGCTGCTTGCAGTCGTCGGATTGTCTCCTGCGCCACGCGACCGTCGGCATAGGCTTCGTCGTCCGCCACGGGGCTTTCGTAAGCCGCGCCACGGGGTAGCGCATTGAAGTTTGGCACGCGGACGTTCGTGAACATCGCCTCCTCCCGGGTGAGCTTTCCGCCTTGCGTGCTCTTCGGGTCGAGATACTCGATCACCTTGTCGTGAAAGTGAGGCACGCTGAAGGAATCCGGATCTCCCTCGTTGCCGTGCCCGATGTGAAAGATCTTTCCAAGTGATTCGGTTCGGTACCCGTGCTTGGCGAAGAACTGCGGCATGGTCACGGCATTCGGCAGGCTCTCGCGCAGTCGGTTGCCAAGACCGTAGAGCCCGGTTGAAGTGGAATGCGAACCCAGCATCAACGTGAAGCGGGAGGGGGCGCACACCGCCTGGTTGCAATAGGCGAGATCAAAACGCATTCCGTGGGAAGCCAGCTTGTCGATGTTCGGCGTGATGGCCGCCTTGTCGCCGTAGCAACCGATTGCCGGCTTCAGGTCATCGACGAGAATGAGCAGGACATTCGGTTTGGTGGCGGAATGTGCCAACCACGGAAGACACAGAAGACACGGAATCAGGAGGAGCCGTTTCAAGAGGACGTTCTGCATGGAAGCGAACCATACCGGAACGGACGCGTTCAACAATGCCGCGCGCAGAGTTATTGCTTGTACGAATCCGGTCGATCAGTTTCCATACTCGATCTTCAAGTCGCTGATCGAGCCGTGGAATCGGTTGGGAACTCCGTATTCACCAACCGGTTTGACCGAGTCGGATCCAATCTGGATCGAATCGCCGGGTTGGGTGGGGAAGAGAGATTTGCCGCTGAGGGAGAACTTGTTGCCGTCGACGACCAGGGTCATGCGGCCATCCGCGTGGCGAGTGGCTTTGAATTCATGTTCACCGTCGTCGAGCGGTTTGCAACTCACCTTGCTGAGCTTCCAATCAGCTCGTTGGGCCAGGGTGAGTTCACCGTTCTTCAGGTAAAGCGCAACGCCGGCGCGATCACCGCCGTGTGCCCAAAGGACACCGTTTGGTGATTCGTAGGCGAAACGTCCAGAGATGCGAATGGTGCGCTTGCCGCCGATGTTCGGGGCACCGGTGCGTGGCAGATCAAGATGGGCTTTGCCGTCGAACGTGAGGGTCGTTCCTTTGCGCTTCACGCCGTGGTTGTTGAATCTGAATTTCCATCCATCGATCTGAACCGCAGTCGTTGGAGATTTTGATTTACGTTGGCGCTCACGATACGCGCGGCGCGCGTTGTCGAACTCAGCGGGCGTGAGCACGCCGACCCGATCTGCCCAGGCGTCCCACTTGTTAATCAGAGATTCGAAGCGCTGCGGTTGCGTATCGACGAGGTTCTTCAGTTCCGTCCGATCCTTGGCGATGTGATAGAGCTCCCAAGGCCCGTTGCGGCTGCCGACTAGTTTCCAATCGCCATCGCGGATCGCGCGATTGCCTTCGTGTTCCCAAAAAAGGGTGCGGTGAGAAAGGGAGAGAGGGGGACTTGGAGAGGGGGAGAAATGGGGGACAAGGCTTTGACCTTCCATTGGTTGGATCTTCCTGCCTTTGAACGTCTTGGGGTATTTCGCGCCGGCGACTTCCACGAACGTCGGCATCAGATCAATCAGATGCGCGGGTGCGTGAACCAGTCTCCCCTTCTCCTTGTCACCTTGTCTCTCC
>JAYPXF010000118.1:7366-19782 GCA_038154405.1 Verrucomicrobiales bacterium
GGTTCGCCCAACCTTTGCCGTAGCTGCTGGTCCAGTCGCCGACACGGCCCCATTCCTCGTGATTGTCCACCGTGTTCTTGTCGCCCTTGATACCGAAGAGGCCCGTCTCCTTGGTGCCGCCATTGTCGGAGACGAAGATCAACAACGTGTTGTCGAGTTCGCCGATCTTTTCCAGATGGTCGACGATGCGGCCGACGTTCTGGTCGAGTCGATCGATGATGGCGGCAAACAAGGCCATCTTGAAGTCCATGTCATCGCGTTGTTTGTCCGAGAGGGTGTTCCAGTTCGGAACGTCCAATGGCGACAACGGCCAGTCCTTGTTCACGATGCCGAGTTCGATGAGCTTGGCGTAACGTTGCTGGCGGAACTTAGACCAGCCTTCCTTGTATTTGCCGCGATACTTTTTGATGTCTTCGTCTTTCGCGTGCAGCGGGAAATGCGGAGCGTTGTAGGCGACGTAGGCAAAGAAGGGTTTGTCGTCCTTTTTGCGAACTTCGTCAATGAAGTGGATGGCGTAGTCGGTGAAGACATCTGTCGTGTACCACTCTTCATCGGGTTTGAGATGGTTCTTGGGTTTCGTCGTGGGAGGGATGATCAGCTTGTCATTCAGGTAGATCTCCGTGCGAGGAATGACGGTGAAGTAGCTGTCGATGTAGCCACGGGTGCCGTAGAAGTGCTGGAAGCCGCGAGCGGTTGGACTGCCTTCGTCGCGCCATCCGAGGTGCCACTTCCCGGTCATGATCGTGTGGTAGCCGGCTTGACCGAGGACTTCGGCGAGGGTAACGGCGTTGAAGCTCAGACGGTCACGGTAGCCTTTCACTCCGGTTTCTCCCGCCATGTGACCGATGTCGGCTTGGTGCGAATACAGACCCGTGAGGATGGATGCACGGGACGGGCAGCAGCGGCCGGTGTTGTAGAAGTGTGTGAAGCGCAGACCGTTGTGGGCCAGCCTGTCGATGTTGGGGGTGTTGATTTCCGAGCCGTAACAGCCGACGTCGGAGAAGCCCATGTCATCGGCGAAAAGGATGACGATATTCGGTCTCCCATTGCTTCCTTCAGAAGGCCGCTTCGTGGCATCGGCCAACCAGGGAAGACACAGAATACACGGAAGAATTAGGAGGCGATTGATCAAGCTGGTCATGGTTTTTTCTTGAACTGGTGAATGCTTTGGTCGTCCTGTCGGACTCTGAAGCGTACCCGCGAGCCCATGCTAGAACCCCAAGAGGGGGGACAGAGTCTTTCGCAAACAATAGTCATCATTTAAGCAACCGAACCGAGATCGCCCCGAGCCGCCAACGACCGGGGGATTCGACGCCGTAGTGCGGGCTGCTGTTGAGCTTCAACGGTTGCCCGGCCTTGACGACGCCAATGTCACTGATGACTCCGTGCTGGGTTTTGGCATCGTTGTCGGCGTCCACGCAATAGATGGCGAGAGGGGCGTTGTCGCCGACCTGATAGAAGCCGCCGCAGATTCCGTTGCCGGCGACGACGGCCACGGACTCGACGATCACGTCGTGGTCAAACGTGATTTCAAGTGACTCACCGTCGTCCACCTGGTTGTGGGTGCCGCCGCTCAAGCCGATTCCACGAAAGTTGGGGCTGATGGCGGCTCCCTTCTCGCCCTTGCCGGTGATGGTCATGCTCAGCCAGTCGGTCTTCATTGATACCTGACCTGCCTTGGCGGGCTTGAACAGGTCGTCGAGCGGACTCGCCTCATTCTCTTTGCGCCAATCAAAGGTCACGCGCTCTTTTGATCCGACACCAACCAGACGATTGCCTCCAACATTGCGATAGAGAAGCGCTTGTTCCTTCAGATATGTCACCAGCGGTTGCAGATCGGTGTCGTTGATCCGATTGATCTTCTCCCACTGATCGTCGGCGAGATCAAAGAGTTCGTAGGGCTCTGCGATTCCCTCGCGAAGGAGCTTCGCATTGAAGAATATCTTCCATTGGCCCTCATGAGTCTTGCCGTCGATGACCGGAGAATCGAGTCGCATGGCGGCGACGGCCGGGTCGTCCTTCATTTCCTTGTGGTCATTGAAGAACAAGGGGGGGCGCTTGGTGATCGTCCTGCCGCGAAAGGCGCTGAGCACGCTGAAGCTGTCTTCCGCGCCCTTCTCACCGGCCTGCGGATTCGGGAGTGGCTGGTCGATGATCTCGGCGAAAGTGGCATAGAGGTCCTGCAAGCCCAACGGCGTCTTGTTCGACTTGCCCTTGCGAATGCCGCCGGCCGGCCAGGAGACGATGAATGGGACGCGGTGGCCGCCTTCGTAACAGCTGCCCTTGTGACTGCGGAACGGACCGGAGGCAATGTCGCTGTTCTTCTCGGCACCGTTGTCGCTGGTGAAGATGACGATGGTATTCTCGATCATCTTCTGTCCCGGATTGCGCGGGTCATCGGTGATTTCAAGCCAGTCGATCATTCGACCGAGGGCGACATCGTTCTCGTAGATCAGGTCGTGTCGGGCGTCCATCGGCTCGCCGGACTTGGTGCGGGAAGCTCCCTTGACCGGCTTGCCGCCGATCGCGACGTCCGGGGTGTACGGACCGTGATTGGCATTGGCAGGGTAGTAGAGGAAGAACGGCTTGGTCGTGGACGTCTTGACGTGTTGCGTCATGAACTCGATCGCGTTGTCGGAATGACGGCTGCCGAGCTTGGTGAGAATGTAGGCATCGCGACCATCGGCGTTCAGTTGCTTACCGTTCCTCGTGGCGGCTATCGCATCGCGTCCGTGGAGATGGCCGGGGCCGATGTTTTGTTTCGGGCCGTTGCGCTTGGACTTGTTCTTGTGCTTGGTGGCCGCATCGGGTCCGGACGTACCGTGAGATCGGGACGTGTATCGAGCCACATCAAAGCCGTGATCCAGTGGAGTGGTGTGCAGCGGTTGGGTGAGGTCGGCGTCGTTCCAGCCGGCGGCGGGTTTTCCGTTGGATTGCCGATAGCGCAGTCCGACGTGCCACTTGCCGAACATGGCGGTGCGATAACCGGCGTCCTTCAGCAACGACGCAATCGTCGGGCGGTCGGCTTCCATCATCGGATCGCCTTGGGAACCGAAGAGCACCCACCACTTCATCCGGCTGCGCCACGGATAACGGCCGGTCAACAGTCCATAGCGCGTCGGCGTGCAGCGGGATGACGGCGTATGCGCATCAGTGAAGATGGTTCCCATCGCTGCGAGACGCTCCATCGCCGGTGTGTGAAGTTGCATTTCGTCCGCGTTGCCCGTGAAATCCTGATAGGCACTCGTGTCACCCATGCCCATGTCATCCGCCATCATCAGGATGATGTTGGGGCGCTTCAGTTCGCTTTTGGCGTGCAGCGGTGTGGCAAGGCAGAGCAGGAACAAGAAAGTCGCGACAATTCGGGAATGCATAAGGTCGGGCGACCATATCGAATGATCGCCTGACCTCAATGCTGGAGAAGGGTTGTGACTGAAGGAATCCGGTCAGTCTTATTCCGGCAGTTCTTTGCCTCGGGTCTCAGGCCCGGCCAAAGCGACGAAAATGCCGATGATGTAAATCGGTGCCATGTACAGGGCGGCCTGATCCGGTGTCCATTGTGTCGCGACGAACATGAGATAGAGCGCCGAGCCGACCCGGCCCATGTTAAAGCAGAATCCTGTTCCTGTCCCGCGCAGCTTGGTGGGGTACAACTCGGGAAAATAGACCGCATAACCTGCATGCATTCCCAGGGTCAGAAAACCGAAGATCGGTAAGGTGATTGCCAATGCGGTCGCCGAAGCTCCATTTGGAATCAGGAACTTGAAGAGCAGGACGACCATGACAGCGGCGCCGTCGTGGTACATGACAAATGTCATGCGGCGACCGAATCGGGCGGCAAACCAACCGAACATCACTAGACCCAGACCACCGCCGATGGTGTTCAGGGTCATGCTGGTCATTTCGGCCTTCTTGATGCTTTCGCCGTGTTTCTTGAACGCCGCCTGTTTCACATCTTTTGCAGCGTCTTTCGCGACCCCTTCAGCCACCAAGGCAGCCCCTTGAGCGTGACGCAACAGGGCGTTCTTTCCGTAAATGTGGCACCCCCAGAAAGTGACCAGGCCGATGGTGGCCAGGGTCACACCCACGACGGTGCTGCGCATGTTTTGGGAATTGAACAGGTCGCCCATCTTCCCGGTCGCCTGAGACCGGTCCTGCGCCGCCTTCTCTTGCGCCTTCTTCCACTGCTCAGGTTCGTGCATTTTCCAACGGATGACGAGAATCAGCAGCGCTGGCACGACACCGATGAGGAAGCCCAGCTTCCAGGTGGTGTCTCCCCAGGGTTTGGCTGCCAGAATGAAGAAACCTACGGCCGCTGCGAGCAGGGTGCCACCGACGCTGGAGGCGTGGAAAATGGAACTCATCACCGGGCGTGAATGCTTGGGCATGACCTCGGCGACCATCGCGCTGGCCACGGCCCATTCACCGCCGACACCCATGGCAACGAGGAAGCGAAGCACGACCATGTGCCACGGCTCCTGCGCCAAGGCGGTTACGCACGTGAAGAGCGAATAGAAGAGGATCGTGACGATCATGGTCTTCGATCTGCCCCACTTGTCGCTGAGCCAACCGAAGAAGACACCGCCGATCGCACCGCCGAACAGGAACGATGAGAACGAGTAGTTGTTCCAGCGGGCGACTTCCGGATCGTCCGGGGAAACACCGCCCAGCAGTTGAGGCATCGCGTCGCGCATGGAAGCCACGAAGATCTGGCCCTCGAAAATGTCGAACATCCAACCGGCCGAACACACGAACAACACCAGCCACTGGTAGCCGGTTACGCCTTGATACCACTTCAGATTCTCTTTGTTTTCGCTCATGACAAATGTTGATTAGGGCGCACGGGACAGTTCGACCCGGGCGGGTTCAAATGGATCGGGCGACGCTAGCGTGAGGCGATGGGGTGTCAACGAAACAGTTGCCCGGAGCGGGTTGGTGAGGGTGGTGGGAAGTCACGAACGAGCAATCAGTAACCGGTTATCAGTGATCAGTGCGGGCGCAAAAAAGACCGATTACTGACTTCTGATCACTGATTGCTTTGCTCCCGGACGACACGGTAGAAGCGGCAGAGTTTGCAGGTGGCAGCGGGGTCATTGACGCGGAAGGCGCCGTTGTCCGCGCTGGGAACGGCCGGGAGCGTGATCCAATTCTCCAGATCGGTGGATGCCTGCACGCGCCAGCCGGTGAGGGTGGTGGGCTGGCGGTCGACCGGCACGAATTCGAGTTCCATGACGTCACCTACCAAGCGGCTGTTCCGGAGTCGGAACGCAACCTGATCCGTGTCCGAAGATCCGCCGACCGATCCTCCTTCCTGCAGGTTATTGACCGTCAAGGTGGCCTTTGCGCTGACGACCTGGCCAAAGGCGTTGGACACGACCACGCGATACTGTCCCGAATCAGAGGTGGTCGGGCTGGCAATCAGGTAACCACGGTTGGTCGCGCCGGCGATGTCCACGCCGTTCTTCTGCCATTGGTACGTCAAGGTGCGGCTGCCGTTTACCAGCGCGAAGAAGGAGGCGGGGGAACCGGTGGTGACAGTTGAGTTCTGCGGCTGTTGCGTGATGCGGGGAACGGTGCCGCCGCCACCCGGAAGATTCAGCACGGCCAGACCGTGGTTGCGCGCTGCGACGAAGGCGTGATCGCCAACGACCTGCACTCCGGATGCCAAGGCGTCGTTGTCGAGCGAGACCAGCGCCGACGGCGAGGTCGGATTGCTGATGTTGAAGAAGCGCGTGCCGCCGGCCCAATCGGCAACGGCCAGCAGATTGCCGCTTAGCGAGAGACCGACCGCGTCACCGGCAGTGTTCACGGATCCGCCCAAGGTGGGGGAGGTGGGATCAGCGATGTTGAACACCTTCAGACCGGCGCGGCCGTCCGCGAGGAAGAGCCGATTGCCGTTGATCAACAGGTCCCAGGCCTCGCCGTCGGTGTCGATGCCGCCGACGCGGACGGGCGCGGCGGGATTGGTGACGCTGAAGATCTGCAGACCGCGTTCGAAGTCGGCGACGAAGGCGTGATGGTTGTGAATCTTCACGGCGTAGGCGGTGCCCAAGGTGTCGACGCCGCCAATGCGCGTCAGGTTGGCGGGATTGGAGATGCTGACCACCTGGAGGCCCGCGATGTCGTCAGCGATGTAGGCATATTCGCCGGAGACATCGACTGCTCGCGCGTAACCCGCGGTGTCGATTGTACCACGTTGATTCGGCGCTGAGGGATTGGTCACGTCGATTGTCACGAGTCCACGATCGTAGTCCGCGACGAATGCATGGTTGTCGGCGACATGAATTCCCACCGCGCTGCCCGGGGTGTCGACCTGTGCGATCTTCGAGGGATTCTCAGGATCGGAGATGTTCACGATCTGGAGGCCGGCATCGAAGTCCGCGATGAAGGCGTGGTTGCCGATCACGCGCAGATCCCAGGCGGAACCCGGAGCCGACTTGCTCGCGAGCAATTGCGGTGCGGGGTTGGCCACGTTGACCACGAGCAGTCCACCGGTCCAATCCGCGACAAAGGCCATGGAACCCTGCACGTCCACACCAAGTGCCAGTCCTGCGGTATTGAGTGTGCCCAACAGACCAGGCGCGGCGGGGTTGGAGATGTTCACCGCGCGAAGTCCGGAATTGTATCCGGCGACGTATGCCCGTGAACCGGAGACCTTCACGTCGTAGGCAAGCGCGGCATTTGTCAGCACGCCGATGGATGCCGGTGCGGCCGGGTTGGATACGTCCACGATTCGCAGTCCCCCGCTCCAATCAGCGACATAGGCATTGGTGCCGACGACCTGTACGGAGCGGGAGAAACCAATTGTGTCGTAGGTGCCGACGAGGGCGGGTGCGGCGGGATTGGTCACACTCACGATGTGAAGCCCGGCCGCCATATCGGCGACGTAGAGCAAACCACCGCTCGCGAACACGCCTTCCGCCCGACCCGGGGAATCAAAGGTGCCCAGACGCGTCGGCGAAGCCGGATTCGAGATGTCACCGATGTGCACACCGGATTCCAGGTCAGCGACGAAGAGGCGGTTGCCGATCGCGAATACGTCCTTGGCAAAGGTGGTCGTATTGAAGCTGCCGATGATCGCGGGATGAAACGCATCGGACACGTCGATGATCTTCACGCCCTTTTCGCCGTCGGCGAGATAGACCCGGTTGCTCAACACACATAAAGCGTTGGCGCTGCCGTCGGTATCCACCTGGGCAATCGTGTTCAGCGTGTTGCCGTTGGTCAGGCTGCAGATCTTGAGGCCGGCCGGTCCGCTGGCGACGTAGATGTAGCCGCTGGTGTAGACCACGTCGAAGGCTTCACCGCGAACGTGTTCCGGCCACCGCCCGAGTTCCGCCACCACGGACGATCCGGAGACGGTCAGGGTTGCATTGGAACTCACGATGTTGGTGAACGAGTTCGAAACCCTCACGCTGTAGATTCCAGCGGCATTGGCGGCAATCTTGGTCAAGGTAAGGAGCGCGTTGGTGGCGCCGTTGATCGCCGCACCATCCTTGCGCCACTGGTACGCGGTCGCCCCGGTTGCGGCCACGCCAATGACCACCGTCGCGCCTTCCCGCGCGCTGCGCGATTGCGGGTGTCCGTCGATCACCGGCACGTCCGCGACCGTCACGACCGCATTGCTGCTGATGACTGTGGCGACCTGGTTGGAGACAACCACATCGTAACTGCCGGAATCACCTAATGTGGCATTTGAGATCAAGAGTGATGCATTGGTTTCAGCGCTCAACGGACTCGTGTTTTTCCGCCATTGATAGAAGAGCGGCTGTGCGCCCGTGGCAGCGACGGAGAGCAGGGTGCTGCCGCCGACCGCGACGGTACGGTTCTGCGGTTGGGCGGTGACCGTGGGTGGAAGCAGCACCGTCAGATTCGCATTTGAACTGACGACGGATCCGGCGACGTTGGTGACGACCGCGGAATAGGTGCCGGTGTCTGCTGCGGTCAGGCTGGAGATGTTGAAAGACGCGTTGGTCGCGCCCGCGATGGCGGTGCCGTCCTTGCGCCACTGGTAGAAGAGCGGCAGCGTGCCGGTGGCGGAAACGCTGAATCCGGTCGCCGCTCCGAGGATCACGGACTGGTCGCCGGGATGAGAGGTGATGCTCGGTGGAATGTTGACGGAAAGAAAAGCGGTGTCCGAGGCTGCGACCCCATGAAGATTGCTCGCCATCAGGCTGTAGCCTCCCGCATCGCCCGCTTCGGTGGAGGTGATGACCAAGGTCGCATTGGTGGCGTTGGTTACAACACTTCCGCCCTTGAACCATTGGTAGCGGATCGGCATTTCCCCGACCACTTCCGTACTGAACGTGGCATCAGTTCCCGCGTTGATGACGAGATTCGTTGGTTGCCGGCGTACGTAAATCACGTCGTTGGTGAGTCGCGCCAGGAAGGTGTCGCTGCCGCCTTGGTTCGTGATGGTGCCACTACCGAGTTGCAACAGCGGCGACAGGAAGTTGCCGGCCGCATAGATCTCGCGGTTGGGACCGACACCGATCGCCTGGATGGACTCGTTTTGGTCGGCAATCTGAACCGCCCAACTGGCGATTCCCTGATTGGTGGATACCTTGGTCACGAAGCCGCTGGTGCCAGGTGTGCCCAACGTGTTCGTGCCGAAGGTGGCCGACGTGGAACTGAACATA
Organism: Verrucomicrobiales bacterium; assembly: GCA_038154405.1. Classification (GTDB taxonomy): domain Bacteria; phylum Verrucomicrobiota; class Verrucomicrobiia; order Limisphaerales; family JAYPXF01. The sequence continues at coordinate 16,006 of JAYPXF010000118.1, forward strand.
CCGCCGATCAAGAGGCTGCCCGCGGGGTCGATCTCGATGTCCAACGCCCGGTCGTGACCGGTGCCGCCGAAGCGGTTTGCCCCGCGCGTCTGGCCGTTGGTGCGGATGCCCCAGAGAAAGGCTTCCTCACCGCCGGTGTTGTTCAGCACGTCCGAGCCGAAGGCGATGACTGATGCGGTGAAGAAACCGACCGCGGCGACGGTGTCTCCCCGCACGCTCAACGCGTTCACGGTCTCCTCACCGGACGTGCCGACGGTTGAGGACCAGTTCAGGTTGCCGTTCCGATCGAACCGGGCGACGAACAGGTCGGCGCCGCCTTGATTGGTAACGAACGAGGCACCTTGGTTGAACGTCGCCGCGGTGGATCGGAATTCGCCGCCGAAATAGATGCTGTCTCCGTCCACGGCCACCGCATTCACCACGTCCGAACCCGTGCCGCCGACAACCCGAGCCCATTGGGTGTTTCCGTTCTCATCAAACTTGGCGACGAAGCCGTCATCAGAACCCCGTCCACTCACACCCAGTGAGCCGATGTTGATGGAAGCCTCGCTGTTCCGCACCTGACCGACCACCGCGACGCCGTCGGACATGACTGCCACACCGATTGCCTCGTCGTTGGAATCCGAGCCGATGGTGCGAGTCCAGAGGTTTGAACCCAGCGGACTGAATTTGGCGATGAAGCCGTCGGTGCCTCCGGTTGGTGTCACCGAGTTCGTGCCAAAATCGGCCGGACGCGAATCGGTGTCACCAGCCACATAGACGTGTCCCATCGCATCGACCGCAATGGCGCTCGCGGCATCCGTTCCCGCACCACCGGCGGAGATTGCCCAGAACACATCACCCGAGGCATTCACGCGGATGAGGAACATGTCTTCACCTTGGGCGGAAAGCAGATTCGTACCGACGGTCATCGAGTTGGAGAAACTGCCGGCGAGGTAAACATTGCCGTTGGCATCCACGGCCATCGCCTCGACTTCTTCCGACGCGGAGCTGCCGATGGAGAGCAGGCCGCTCGCCGCGGGAGCCGGGGCGGACCTTGGCAACACCAGCACGGTGGCGTTGCTGCTGGTGACCGACGCGACGGCGTTGGACACAATCACGCCGTAGCTCCCGGTATGATTCGTGCCTGCCGCCGGAATGGCATAGGTGCTGTTGGTTGCATCGGCGATGATCGAGCCGCTTACCCGCCATTGATAGAAAAGCGGGGGAGTTCCGGTGGCGGACACGGTGAGGTTTACCGAATCGCCAACCCGGGCCACCTGTGAGCGCGGCTGTCCGGTGATGGCCGGACCCGTGAGGATCGTGTTGAAATTCCCGAGTCGGACTTCGTTGGTGCCGTAAGTCACATCAAACGTGCCCACACCAGCGATGGTGTATTTGTTTCCGGGCGTGTTGGTGAAGGTGCCGGTGATTCCACCTTCCGCGACCATGAACGTGAAGGATTGTCCGGCCTGCGGCAGGAAGTTGCTGATGACCGTGATCTGCAGGCTGCCGTTCAACGTGGCTGAACCGTTGGTGACCAACAGGAGGTCATGCTCAGAGCCTTGATTCGTTCCCCCAATTTCAATCTGCAGAGTCCCTCCTGCGGCCTGCTCATAGTTGCCGTCGATGACCAGTGTGCCGGGTGATGATCCGGGGGCGACAATCGCACCGTTGTTGCGCACGGCCGATGCGGATAGCACATCCACCAATCCACTGCCCGTCAACAAACCCGCCTGCAACGTGAGGTGATTGTTGACGGAGAATTCGCCGCCCGCCACGCGGATGGAGCCGTTGGTCTGCGTGATTTCGCGAACGAAGTGGAGTGTTCCGCCGAGCACTTCAATGTTTCCGCCATGGGTGGTGGTCCAATCCACAAAGGCGAAATTGGTAGTCGCGGTTTTTCGCAGAGTGGAGCCCGGCAGAATATTCAACCTATCGGAGCTGTCTCCATCAAACAGTGCGCCATGTAAGTCGACTTCGTAGATGGAATTGGACAAGAGATTCACCACCGGATCGTTGAAGGTGCCGCCGTTGATCGTGCCGGTATGGGTGAAATTTCCGCCAAAGTTCACCGTGGCATTGGCCGCGAACGATGAACTGCCGGTCACAGTTCCGCCACCCGTCGCGTTCAGGGTCACCGAGTCATTCACCGTCGCCCCTTGAAGCACGTGCAGCGCACCGCTGACGTTCAGGAATCCCCGGCCGGAGAATATGCCGCCGTTCGCCAACCTGACGGTGGAGTTGTTGGCATCAAATGCGCCAGCCGCAACCGTGACCGCCGGTGCCGCCACGCTCCACGTGCCATCGCCTCCGATCTGGCCGCCGTTGTTCAGCGTGAATGTTCCGTTGTCGAAGAGCAGTTCCGCGCCGGATGCGATCTGCGACGTGCCGCCCCAAGTGCCACCGACGTTGAAGTCCAGGATGCCGGTCTGCACGTCTGCGTGACCATTCTGCGTGACTGCCCAATCGACGGTGGCATTGCCCGTGCCCACCGATTTGCGGAGTGTGCCGCCGGCGTTCACGACGAATCCGTCACTGCCGTCGCCGTTGTAGACCGTGCCGTCGGCCTGGATGTCGTAGACTCCATTCGTCAGCACGCGGACGTTTGGATCGTTGAACGTGCCGCCGCTCACCGTGCCGGCCGTGTGGGTCATGGTTCCTCGCACATTCATCGTGGCGGTGCTGGCCATTCCCAATGAGCCGGTGACCGTGCCGCTGTCGTTCACATTGACTGTCACCGAGTCGTTCATGGTGCCGCCCCGGATGTTGAAGGGACCGTTCAGGTTGAGGATACCTGAGCCACCCAGAATGCCGGCGGAAGTCAGGTCCGTCTGTGAGTCTGAATTGAAAATCGCGCCGCCGGCAGTGTCCGCTGTCGTGTCGATTTCCCAACGCCCGTCACCGCTTACGCGACCGCCGTTGGCCAGGGAGAAACTGCCACCGTCGAGGAACCAGCGGGCATTGGTGGCCACGGTGTTGGTGCCGGCAAACCGTCCGCCCGAAATGAAACGGATCGTGCCGGTCTGAATGTCAACTCTGCCGCCGGAATTGAATTCCCAGTCCACCGTGCCGTTGCCGGTGCCTGACGACTTGCGGAACGTGGCACCGGGGCTGTTGGTGACCGTGTCGCTTGTGTCACCGCTGAACGCCGTGCCGTCGAAACGCAGGTCATAGATCGCACCGGGTTTGATGGCCACGGTTGGATCGTTGAACGTGCCGCCGTTGAAACTGCCGTTGGTGTGAACGAAGGTGCCGCCGACGAGGTTCAGCTTCACCGTGCTCTGCATGCCGACTGAAGCGCTCATTTGGCCACCGGCATTGGCATTGATGGTCGCGGAATCGTTCATGGCGCCGCCGCCGATCAACAGGACGTCGTTGAGTTCCAGTGTGCCGGAACCGCCCAGTGTGCCCGCCGGATCGAGTTGGAGATCCGTGTTCGCCGTATAAGTCGCGCCGCTTGCGACATCGGCTGTGGTGTCGACCTTTAGCGTGCCGTCGCCACCGGCTGTGCCGCCGTTGAGAAAAGCAAACGTGCCGGCGTCCAGCAGAAGCACGGCGTCGGATGCCAGCGAGACACTTCCTGCCAACGAACCGCTGTCGTTGAGTTCCAAGGTGCCAGTCTGCACCTCAACCGTACCTTCATTGGAAAAGAACCAATCCACCAGGCTCGTTCCCGTGCCCACCGATTTGCGGAGTGTGCCGCCGGCGCTGTTGGTCAAACGGTCCGAGCTGTCACCGAGGAAGGCATTGCCGTCGAAACGGAGGTCGTGGACCGCATTGGTGGCGATGGTCCAG